>JAKQJG010000110.1 GCA_029561305.1 Bacteroidota bacterium
AGTACCGGGGAGCAGACTTGAACTGCCGACCTCAGGGTTATGAATCCTGTGCTCTAACCAGCTGAGCTACCCCGGCGTTATTTTGGGCTGCAAATATAGGAGAAATGCATAAAAAACAGGGTTTATTTTTACATTGATAAAATAATAAACATTGGCTTCTTAAATCAAACAGTTTTCTTTAGTACAGCAGCCTCAATCAATTTCTCCAGCACCTTCAAATCAACATCTTCCAGCTTATTGATATAAAGACAGCCAACGCCCGTTTTGTGTTTACCCAATTTATTCAACAGCGTTGCATGCTTTTTCATATCAATAACAAGGTGTAAAGAAAGGTTTGCCTTTCGAGGAGAAAAGCCAATGGTAAACCAATCTACTTCCCGGCCCGTAGCAGGACTCTTATATCTTTTGTCACCAAAGCCGATCATGGAACTGCCCCAGATTTTCGGCTTTTCCTTTGTGATTTTTTGCATCAATTGTAACACTACCTGGCTGTCTTTCCGCTTTTTTTCATCTGTAATATTTTCGATAAAAATGTTTACATCCAGCTCAGTTGGTTTGGTTTTTATTTGTGCGGGTTTGACCATAATTTTTTATTTAATGTTGATGGTGTTCCGTTCAAAAGCAGGAGTGTAAAAGGTAGCAATTATTAACTGCAATTAGCGGCTTTCATTTCCGCGAAGGCGTTATTAAATCCTCAACAGGCATTTCACCTACCCACTTTTCGGGTTTGTGGTTGGCATAGCCGTTTCATTTGATCTTGTTTCACACCCAGTCTCTATTATAAAAACTGCATACAGTTAGAAAATTATCCAAATTTTGGAAGATATTATGTTTTCACTTCTCCCAAATTGCTGATTATGAGGTATTTAATAACTGGCATATAACTGGATTCATCAGGGTTACAAAAGTTCTTAACCCAAAACAAAACACCTGATGAAAACAACCATCCGCCCCAAAACCGCCACCTGGCAAAACATTACAGCTGTTGCCGGTATTTTATTTTTCAGTTTCTCTGTATCAGCACAGCCTGTTTCAAACATTGTAAAAATTGATACCCGCCTTTGCGTTGGTACAAACATTGTCGATGCCACCGTAGTGGTATTTGATGCCGCTTATTCAAATGCTGTAGATGGAGATGATGCATATAAATTCAGTAATACTGCTGAGAACATTGCTATTAAAAGGGGCACAGCCTTGCTGGTAGTAGAAGGCCGGCAACCGGCAACAGCGAATGATGAAATCCCATTTAAGCTATGGAATCTTCGACAGCAAACCTATCGCCTTGAGTTTATTCCCAATAATTTTGCTACCACACCCATGATGCCTTTGCTGGAAGATAATTATTTGCAAACCACCACACCCATCAGTAAGATAGCGGTTACATCAGTAAATTTTACTGTAAACAGTAACGCCGCCTCATGGGCATCCAACCGGTTCCGCATCATATTTGCAGCTGCCGCACCCTTACCTGTCAGGTTTATCAGCATCAAAGCGGCCAAAAATGCATTTGGAGTGAGCATTAGCTGGACAGTAGCTGAACAGGTCAACATTAAAAACTATGAAGTGGAAAGATCATTGGATGGAATACAGTTTGATGCAGTGGGCAGAGTAGCTGCCAACACCAACAGCAGTATCGAATCGCAGTACAGTTTTTCTGATAATAACATTTCACCTGTTACCAGCTTTTACAGGATAAAAACGGTGGACAACGATGGCAGTGTAAAATACAGCAGTGTGGTAAAAGTAAATGGCGGTGATAAACGTAGAAATTTTACAGTGCTGTCAAATCCTGTTACCAACAATGTTATTAATGTACAGTTTAGCAACCAGCCGGCCGGTGTTTATAAACTTGCTGTGATTAACGCAGCGGGTAACAGCATCATGAACCGCAATGTAAGCTATGCAGGCGGTACAAGTAATGAGTCTCTTAGTTTGCCCGGAACCGTTAGTCCCGGTATCTGCTGGCTGCAGATCACCACTCCTGCAAATGAAACCGAACTGCGTATGCTTTTAATCGGCAATAAGTAGTATTTCAATTCCTTCAATAAAGAAGAGGCTGCCCTTTTGAGACAGCCTCTTTTTTATTTTTGTATTATGTTGTAAAATTATTTCACTTCCATTTTCAGCAGCATCTCATTTTCAATAAATCCTTCCAGTTCATCACCTACTACACATTCTCCAACACCGGCCGGTGTGCCTGTAAAAATAAGGTCTCCTATGTTTAATGAAAAGTAAGAAGATACATGAGAGATGATATTTTCAAAATTAAAAGTCATTTGGTTTGAATTACCCTGCTGAACCAGTTCTTTATTTTTATATAAAGTGAAGTTGATGTTCTTTTTATTAAAGCCAGGAACGATATCAATAAATTTTCCTACTGCAGCTGAGTTGTCAAATGCTTTAGCTTTTTCCCAGGGCAGGCCTTTTTCACTTAGTTCTTTTTGGAGGTCACGGGCTGTAAAATCTATGCCTACAGTGATGCCGTTGTAATAATTAGCAGCATGGCGTTCCTGTATATATTTTCCGTTTTTAGATATGCGTAAAACCAATTCACATTCGTAATGCAGTTCGTTGGTAAATTCAGGATAATAAAAAGGGGTATGACTTTGCAGCAAAGCACTTTTAGGCTTCATAAAAACCACTGGTTCAGCAGGTATGTCATTGCCAAGTTCTTTGGCATGTGCCGCATAATTACGGCCAACACAAATTATCTTCATCGTTACTGTAGTTTAAAGGATACCAGGTTGTAAAAAAACGAATATAGACAAAACACGTAAAAAAACAACTAACTATTGGTAAAAATACTGACCACTTATTTAATGGAGAGCTTGTTCACTTCACTCATGGTTTGTTCAATTCCTGATAAGGCGAATTTTTCGATAATATCAACGCATTTTTGAATTTTTAATTGTACCACAGGCGTTTCGGCTGCATTCCATTTGCCCAGTACAAATTCAGCCTGCATTCCTTTTGGGTAGTCATTTCCCACCCCAAACCGCAGCCGGGGGTATTTATCATGTCCCAACGTGGCTTCAATATCCCTAAGACCATTGTGCCCACCTGCCGATCCTGCCGGGCGAAGCCGTAGTTTGTCTAAGGGCAGGGCAATGTCGTCTACGATCGTCAGCGTATTTTCCAGCGGTATTTTTTCTTTATCGAGCCAATATTTAAAAGCTTTGCCGCTTAGGTTCATATACGTGGTGGGGCATATACAAACAAAGGGCTTGCCCCGGAATTTTACTTCCGCAACATGGGCAAGGCGACCTTCTTTAAAACTGCCGCCATGTTTTTGAACAAAAGCGAACACTACATCAAATCCAATATTGTGTCTTGTATTGGCATATTCGGTACCTATATTGCCTAATCCTGCAATTAAAAATTTTGACATAAGGACGTGAAGATATAAACTTCCAAAGTTTTTTTGAAAGCGGGGAGGTTCACTGGTGCGTAAGATGGAAAACCGGGAATGAAATGGTCATATGCTTCATTATCTTCAATCCTGCCGGGGATTATAGGTTCAAAGGAGGCATTGGCCGACACGTTTGATTTGCAACAGCCTGCTTAAAAATTAAAACTGATATTTTATGAGATTTATTATGGTAAAAACAAAAACACCAACAACCTTCCGGCTATTGGTGTTAAAAAATATGATTTGTTACGGGCTATACAGTTATGGAACTGATATCCATTTTACAAAAGAGATTAATTTACGTGACATTACCTGCATGTAATTTACTTGGGGTGCAGGCATACTGAGGGTGTTTGTTTTCATACTTTTTATAGGTTTAGATTAGAAAATGTACGGATACAGATACAAGAAAGGCTCTTCTATCTAACACCATAAAACGAATGCAACCTGTATATATTGTGTCTGTATAAAATTTAATTGGAAAATGGTATATCATTGCAAACACAAACACCTGTATTGAGAACAAGAATCTTTAACGGGCTTATTTTTTGCTGGCTGTTGTCATTTTCAGCTCAGCAGGTGGCTGCCCAGCCACCAAATGCTGTCAACAACGGCCGGTTAAAAGGAGTGGTGATCACCGAAGCTGTTTTGGCGACAGCCGGTACCATTGCTCTGCATTATTTGTGGTATAAGAAATTTCCCAAAAGCCGCTTTCATCTTTTTAATGATAACGCCGAGTGGATGTATATGGATAAAATAGGCCATGCTACTACAGCCTATAGCTTAAGTGCCATCCAGTACGATATGATGCGGTGGAGTGGGTTGGACAATAAAAAAGCGGCATGGATCGGAGGTCTTACGGCAATGGGGTTGCAGACGATGATAGAAATATTTGATGGATTCAATTCACAGTGGGGCTTTTCAAAAGGGGATATGCTGGCTAATATTACGGGCAGTGCTTTGTTTGTGGCGCAGCAACTGGCCTGGGGTGAGCAAAAGGCGGGATTGAAATTTTCTTTTCATAAAACGATCTATTCAAAATACAATCCCAAAGAGTTAGGTGCCAATAAGTGGCAAAGCTGGCTGAAAGACTATAACGGTCAAACTTACTGGCTTTCTATTAACCCGGCATCGTTTATGAAAAGCAATACTTCTTTTCCACAATGGCTCAATGTTAATATGGGTATTGGTGCCAGTGGTATGATTGGTGCAAGAACAAACCCTTCAAAGATTGGCGAAGTTGTGATTCCGGAATTTAAAAGACAGCACCGCTTCCTGTTTTCATTTGATGCGGATTTAAAAAGAATTGACAACAGGAATATGGATCCCCGGGTGCTGCTCACTGTTCCTAATGTTTTGAAAATACCTGCTCCGGCATTGGAGTTTAAAAAAGATTCCGCGGTAAAGTTTCACTGGTTGTATTATTGATTTTTCTTAAACACAGCAACAAACATTGAGTCTGCATTTATTTCATAACCCAACAGGTTTTTCATTTCCATCAATACGAACCCTCCTTGCTTGCTAATGTACTCCACCACTTCTTCATTTTCTTTTTTAAATACAGAACAGGTGATATAAAAGAAAAGACCGTCTTTTTTCAGGTATGGCAAAACGTTGGTGGCAATTTTTTTCTGTTTGGCTGCAAATGCATCAATGGATGCCGGGTTAAAAAAATACAATTGCTCCGGAGTTCTGCTCCAGGTGCCGCTGCCGGTGCAGGGCGCATCACAGATAATGAGATCATATTTATCAATAGGTGCCTGCTGCACTTTATGGTTTTCGCCACTGATGTCAGCAATAAAGTGATGGTAGTTTTTTATGCCTGCATTTTTAAAACGCCGTTGCAGGTTGGCAAGGATACTTTGCCTGATATCCGATACGGTCAAATTGATCTTGCCGTTCATGATATCAAAAAGCAGGATTGATTTGCCTCCGCTGGCAGCGCAGCAATCCCATACGCTGATGTCTTTTTTTGAAGATAGCAGGTTGTTGTCTTTTAAATAATCTAAAACCCTTTGTGAATTATAATCCTGTATCACCACTTCTCTGTCAATTGCAAAGATGCTGTCTATATTATTGCCTGGGGTAAGCTGAATGGTATTGTTATCATTCAAAAAACGATGTTCTATACCGGCTGCAATCAATTTTTCAATTACCAATTGTTTATGTTGTGGCCTTAATCTTACAAACAGGTAAGGTTGAAAAAGAAAAGATCGATAAAACGAATCCTTATTTGTTTGCTCATTTATTTCTTTTGAAAAAGGGAACAGGTCTGTTACCATAGCTGGAAGTTGAAGAAACCGGACCTTTTCATCAAATGATTGGTCCGTCATTTCAATCCATTCAGGTCTTAGCACCTCTATCAAAATTGACTTTTCATGAGATGCCAGGAAAAATGATCTCAATAGATTTTCTTCATTCAGTTGCTTTTGAAAAGCAATACCGGTCCGGAACCAGTTATAACAAATGGCTGTTATTTGTTTCCTGTCTTTTGAACCATATTTTTTTTCTTTGGCAAAAAACTGTTTTATGAAAATGCTGAATGGCATTTCACCATTATATCCTTGCAGGATCTTTAGAGATGAGTTGATATGAGAATGATAACGGCTCATTAAAAAAATAACGGCTGGCTACAAAGCCAGCCGTGTATAAAAATTGTTTAGCGATAATTAAATTTCAAGCAATGATTTTACAGGGTCTTTACCAAATAACAACAAAGCAGGATTTTCAAGCAGCTCTTTTACCCGTACTAAAAAACTTACTGATTCCCTACCGTCAATAATGCGGTGATCGTAGCTTAATGCCAGGTACATCAGTGGTTTTATCACCACCTGCCCGTTTACAGCCATGGGTCTTTGCAAAATATTATGCATACCTAAAATGGCAGACTGGGGGATATTAATGATCGGTGTACTCATCATGGAACCAAATACACCTCCATTAGTAATGGTGAAAGTTCCTCCCGTCATCTCTTCGATCGTCAATTTATTATCTTTTGCTTTTGTAGCCAGTTCCACCACTTTCTTTTCTATTTCTGCCATGCTAAGGCTTTCTGCATTTCTGATCACCGGCACTACCAGTCCTTTTGGAGCACTTACGGCAATGGAAATATCACAATAGTCATGGTAAATGATATTCTCTCCATCAATATAAGCATTTACTGAAGGCCATTCCATCAAAGCGTAGGTACAGGCCTTTGTGAAGAAGCTCATAAAGCCAAGATTTACACTATGACCTTCTTTAAATTTATCCTTGTATTTCGCCCTGATCTCCATGATGGCGCTCATATCCACTTCGTTAAAAGTAGTAAGCATAGCCGTGGTGTTCTTCGCTTCCACCAGTCTCCGGCTGATGGTTTTACGGAGATTGCTCATTTTCTCTGGCCTGTCTGTACGGCCAAATAAGGCAACACCAGGTTTTCTGCCGGGGTTATTCAGCGCTTCCAGTACATCTTGTTTAAATATTTTTCCATTGCTGCCGGTAGGGGTAATGGTTTTGGTATCTACTTTTTTATCAGCAATGATGGCCGCCGCAACAGGTGTTGCTTTCACATCAGCAGCAGGGGCAACTTCTTTTTTGTCAGCTGGTTTTTGTTCGGCAGGTTTTTCCGTTGATGCTGCTGCTGCGGGTTTGGTTTCGGCTTCCGCAGGGGCAGGTGCTCCTTCGGGTTTGGTTGCGTCTGTATCAATATTACACACCACATCCCCAATTTTGATGGTGTCACCCTCATTGGCCAGGGTAGTTAAAACACCGCCCTGTTCTGCATTTATTTCAAAAGTTGCTTTTTCACTTTCCAATTCTGCGATCACTTCATCTCTTTCCACCCATTCCCCTGTTTTTTTCAGCCATTTCACAAGGGTCACTTCTGTAATACTTTCTCCAACCGTAGGTACTTTTATTTCCAGCATATTTGTTATTTAAGATGGGCAAATTTCGGTTAAAAAAAATGACAATCACAAAGAGATTTTTTATGTTTCTGGATAAAAATCACCCTTTTAGGGTAGGGTTAAGTGAAAAATGTTCTATATCTTCACAGCCTTAAACGAAACTCCTTTTATCCTTTTGTTCACCGTTTACTAACTGTACCTGCCCAATTGCTAAATTATTTTTTTGGTATTTGGGATTATCCTGTATTTTTAATTTTAGAATTAACTGTTAACAATCAATAAACTTACGCTCCATGAAGCTTAAAAAATTACACCTTGCGCTGATGGCCTGCGGAATTGCTGTTTCCAACCTTGCGTCTGCACAGCTTTTTATCGACCAGGCAACATTTACAATACAGTCAGGTGCTACCGTTACTGTTCAGGGCGATGTAACCAGTAATGTGGACATCCAGGGAACAGGGAAAGTAATCCTTAAAGGCACCAGTAATCAAAATGTAAACATGAATGGTTTCAGCATTCCGAATGTTGAAATTGACAACGCTGCCAACATTACACTTACCGGAAGTGCCAAAGTTTCTGGTGATGTACTGTTTACTAATGGCAAGGTACTTCTTGGTAACAACACTGTGTCGCTGGCTTCAGCAGCTACTGTTACTAATGCTACCAGTGCAAAATATTTTGTAACAAATGGCACTGGCCGCGTTATAAAAGCAGCATTGGGTGCTACTGCCTTCACTTTCCCGATCGGAAATTCCACTACCAGTTACAATCCGCTTACAGTTGCTAACACAGGAATTGCAGACAGTATTGGGGCCCGGGCTTCAGCCACTGTTTTGAGCCAAGGTACAGCTGGAACTGCTTTTGCAAAAGAAGTGGTTAATAATACGTGGACACTTACGGAAGCCGTTGCCGGTGGAAGCAATCTTAATCTGACTGCTACCTGGAATGCTGGTGATGAACTGGTTGGTTTTGACAGAACAAGAACTGGCATATCTAATTATATAACTGCTCCAGCCGCTAATGTAGGCTGGGATTTGTTAAACAGTCAGACTGCTGCAGCAACTGGTGCTGGTCCTTACACTGCAAGCCGTGCTGGTTTTACCAGTGTTGGAGCGTTTGCAGTTGGTACAAGGCCGGTGCTTTCTCCGTTGTTATTCTCACCGAAAGTGTTTTTACAGGGTGCATATAACACTACACTCGACAGGATGAGTGACGCTTTACGTATAGCTAACCTGATTCCAACCACTGAACCTTATTCCAGTGCTGTTGGTGGTACATTATTAAGTGCATCAAACGCTACAAGGGGTAGTGGTGGTGGAGAAACTGCCGCTGCGGCTGTTGTTGGCAGTGGAGCTGGTGCAGCAACAGATAACACAATTGTTGATTGGGTTTTGGTACAACTTCACAGAACAAGTGACAATGTGGTGATTAGTCAAAGGGCTGCGTTGTTACAAAGGGATGGCGATGTTGTTGATACGGATGGAACATCTCCTGTGAATATTGCAGGTAATGCTGCCGGATCTTATTTTGTTTCAATCAAACATAGAAATCATATTGGGGTAAGAATGGCAGCTTCTTCAGCCTTGGCTAAAACTACCACCACGAATTATGATTTCAGCACCGGATTAGGGCAGGCTTTAACACCTGTTTTGCCAGCTACGAATGCTGCAATGACAAATAGGTATGCAGCAGTTACAGGGACTAGGTATTCACTATGGGGCGGTAATGGTAATGCTAATGCAGGTTTAAGGTATGCTGGTCCTGCAAATGATGAAAATGCATTGTTGAATAATGCACCACTTAGCGGAAATAAGGGTACTGTTGCAAACGGATATTTCCTTACTGACTATAATTTGAATGGAATTGTAAGGTATGCTGGTCCTAATAATGATGAAACAATATTGCTAAATACAATATTATTAGGAAATAAAGGAACAGTTATAAGCCAGGCTACATTCTAATTCAGTTGATTAATAAAACAAACTAACTCTCACATTTAATAGTAGTATATGAAAAAAATTATAGGCAGTTTAATTATCCTGAGTTTAGTTGGGAACACTGCATTTTCTCAAACAGTTTCCGGATCTATCAGGAAAGGTGCCAGCACCAGCATTTTAGAGATCCTGGCTAAACCGACAGCTGAGATCAATGCCCAAGTTGGAAATATAAACATCACTTTCAGCATTCCTGATCAGGGGGCTTCTAATCCAACTGATGCCAGTATCAATAAGGCTACCAGTCTTGCTAATGCTACCATTATACCAACTGATGGCAATAATCCTTATATCATTGGTGGCAGGGCATATTATTCTTACCTGCTCCTGCAAGCTAATTCAGCTACTGACGTTGCATCATTGTTAGCAGCCAACACAGACAATGTAGTTGCCACGTTTACTTTCAGTGCTCCATATGACAGCGAAATACGTTTGGATGATCTAACAAGTGCTAATGGTGGACCCAATTCCCAAATGTACTGGTATGTTCAGTTTAACCAGGGCATTGGCGATGTAACAGACTATGTTAATCCATTCTACGGATATTATAACACTCAAGATGCAACAAACAATGCTGGTTCAGGCCCTCAGTTTGTTACATTGGTAGTAAAGTTTACCGATTTTGCAGTAGTTAAAAATAATAATACTGCATTTCTTAACTGGTCTGTTGAAAATGAAGATGCCAACGCACTTTCTTATGAGATTCAAAAAAGTCTTGATGGCGTGAATTTTACACCTGTAAAAGTTGTACCGGCTATGAACAATGGCAGGTCAACCAATTCATACACTGCTACAGTTGAAGATCTTTCATCCATCCGTGCTGCTGGAATCATCTATTTCAGGATCAAGCAAACGGACAGAGACGGTAAATTTGTTTATACTGCAATCAAAAACGTTCGTCTTGAAACAAGGGGTCTTTTTGCTACTGTGTATCCAAATCCAGTTAAAAATACTGCCACTGTAAGTTTTGAATTGGATGCTACTGCTGATGTTACTGTTACTGTAATTGATGCATTAGGCAAACAACTAACTGCAAAAGCACTGAAAGGAATTAAAGGTGCCAACATCACCTCTGTTGATATGAGTAAATTTGCAGCTGGAAATTATACAGTTAAATTGCAAACGGCAACAGAAACAAAAGTGATTCCTGTTGTAAAAGCACAGAATTAATAAAGTTTAATAAAAGCAATAAAGTAAAAACCCCTCAATTGAGGGGTTTTTACTTTATTTATACTTGCTCTTTTAAAATTGGTTAACCAGGTTTTGCAGGTCATATCTCAAATGCCGTATCAATCAACGCCGCCTGTTCTTTTGCATGCGTTTTCGCATACCCGGTAGCGGTAGAAGCACTGGCGCTTCGGCTGGTGATATAGAAGTTAATATTTTTTAAGTTCATCCTCATAAAACTGGCTGCACCCATATTCAATGGTTCTTCCTGCACCCAATGCCAGATGGCTTTGCCGTATTTCTTATACAATTCATCCAGCTGTTGCTGCGGCAATGGATAAATCTGCTCCAGCCTGATCACCGCCACATCTTTTCGGTTTTCTTTTTCCTGTCTTTCTGCAAGATCAAAATATACTTTACCTGAGCAAAGCAGCACCTTTTTTACATTGGCTGCATCATCAACATAACGGTCATCAATAACTTCTTTAAAACCGCCTGTGGTAAATTCTTCCTGCAGGCTGTAGGTTCCTGGGTGGCGCAGGTTTGCTTTAGGGGCAAAATTGATAAGCGGTTTTCTGAATGCCCACGTAAGCTGTCTCCGCAAAGCATGAAAATAATTAGCAGACGTGGTAATATTGGTGATCACCATATTCAGTTCAGCACACATTTGTAAAAATCGCTCCATTCTGGCACTGCTGTGTTCCGGCCCCTGTCCCTCGTAACCGTGCGGCAGCAACATGGTTACGCCATTCATACGGTTCCATTTTTGTTCGCCGGCAGCTATAAACTGGTCGATCATAGTTTGTGCACCATTGCAGAAATCGCCGAATTGTGCTTCCCAGATTACAAGACTGTTTGGGTTAGCCATTGCATATCCATACTCAAAACCCAGCACACCATACTCACTCAATAATGAATTGTATATTCTGAATTTGCCAGTGGCACCGTCGACGCCTCTAACACGGCTGTATGGCTTATTGGTTACTTCATCCTGCAACACGGCATGACGGTGGCTAAAAGTGCCCCTGCGTACATCTTGTCCGCTCATACGTACATCTTTGCCGTCTAGTACGAGGCTGCCAAAGGCCATTAGTTCGCCTGTTGCCCAGTCCACTTTCTTTTCTTCGTTGTACAGTTTTATTTTATCCTGGATGATCTTCTCCACTTTTTTCAACGGCTTAAAATCGGCCGGCCATTTCATAATACTGTTGAATACTTTTTCAAAATCAGCATTGTTTATTGCCGTGGCAGGGGATTGTATAAAATCCTCTTCTGTAGCCCTGTGAAGGCTTTTCCATGCCAATTCGGGCGCCTGGTAATGATAGGGCAGTGGATTTTGTTTTATTTCATCTAATCTTTCCTGTAAATCAGTCCAGAATTTTTTCTCCATCTCCTTGGCCAGTTCAGGTGCACCAGCTTCACCATTACTCAGTAAGAACTTAGTATAAACTTCCCTGGGATTGGGATGTTTATCTATAAGGGCATACAACTGCGGCTGTGTAAATTTGGGATCATCTCCTTCATTATGGCCATGTTTGCGGTAGCATACCATATCGATAAAAACATCACAATTAAATTCCTGCCGGTATTTTGTTGCCAGTTCCACGCATTTTACCACGGCTTCTGCATCATCTCCGTTTACGTGTAAAACCGGCGCCTGCACCATCGCCGCCAATGAAGTGCAATAGTTGGAGGTACGGGCGTCATCAAAATCTGTAGTAAAACCAATCTGGTTATTGATCACAAAATGAATAGTACCTCCTGTATAATAACCCTTCAGTCCGCTCATTTGTAATACTTCGTACACAACCCCCTGACCGGCTACAGAGGCATCGCCATGTATCAATATTGGGAGGATTTTATCATAGTCACTATTGTATAAAACATCCGCCTTGGCCCTGCTAAAACCCACCACCACCGGGTCAACAGCTTCCAGGTGCGACGGGTTGGGCATCAGTTTAAGGTGCATTGTTTTGCCATCGGCAGTTTGCACTTCACTGCCATACCCCATATGATATTTCACGTCACCGCTGCCCATCGTCTGATCAAGCTTGGCGGTGCCCTCAAATTCACTAAATATTTGCTCGTAGGTTTTGCCCATGATATTGGCCAGTACGTTGAGCCTTCCCCGATGTGCCATACCAATCACCACTTCTTCCACACCACCATTGGCAGCCATGCTGATAATGGCATCCAGCGCTGCGATGGTGGTTTCTCCGCCCTCCAATGAAAATCGCTTTTGGCCTATATACTTGGTGTGAAGGAATTTCTCAAACATTACCCCCTGATTCAGTTTTTCCAGAATGCGCCTTCTCTTTTCCAACGGCAAAGGTTGTTGAAACTCTTTTTCCATTGCGGTGGTAAGGAAGTCAATCTTTTTCTGATCGCTGATATACTTGAACTCAATGCCTACATTGGTAGCATAACATTTTTCCAGGTGTGCTTGAATATTTCTTAGTGTAGTTGGCCCAAGACCTAAAAGTTGACCTGCATTGTAAGTGGCGTCCAGGTCAGCTTCTGTTAAGCCATAAAAATCAAGTTCTATATTGGCACCCCGGTCTTTTCTTTTACGTATAGGATTTGTTTTGGCCAATAAATGCCCTTTATTCCTGTAGCCGAGAATCATCCGGTAGGCTCTGATCTCTTTCATCCAATCTGTAGGAACCGTAGGCTGTTGGCCATTTATAGCTACGGCAGCGCCACCATTGGCATTGGAAACAGCAAAATCGAAGCCATCAAAGAATTTTCTTAGATCAGCATCAATACTTTCAGGGTTTTTTACGTAGTCCTGGTATAAACTATCGATATAGGCCGGGTGCGAACTGGTGATGTATTGGAAATCCTTCATAGAAAGGGAATTATGATTTTTAAGGAGGACAAAGTTAGTAGATTAGAACAGGGATTTGCTGTTAAATACTTACCTAATTTTGAGAAAGAATGGTAATAGCCCGGGAAAAAGCCCCCGAATTTATAGGTTTCAAAAAAAACCTTTCATTTTAAAGCTTGGTTTTTGATTCAAACCCTTATCTTTGCAGCCCAAAATTAGAAATAATGGCAAACCATTCAGCAACTAAAAAAGATGTACGTCAGAGCCGCAAGCGTAACGAGCGTAACCGTTATTATGGTAAAACTACCCGTAACGCTATCCGTGATTTGAAGGCGATTGAGGGAAAAAGCGATGCTGCTAAAGAATTACCATCGGTTGCATCCATGATCGACAAATTAGCAAAAAGAGGTACGATTCATAAAAATAAAGCGGCTAACCTTAAAAGCAAATTGGCTAAAAAGGTAAACGCTTTAGCAAAGTAAGCAGTTCTCTTTGTTTAAAAGATTTACAGCCTGTCAATACTGTTGACAGGTTTTTTTGTTACAGTGTAATCACTGTATAAAAACTATCACCTGTCCGCAGGTCATTCACTATTTTTGTTTTTCCAAAACTGAATTATGTACAAACTTTTACTTGCCGCTATCCTGATTGTTTCAACCACCGTTTCTTCCGCACAAATTCCTGTTGGCTACTACGACAGTGCTTATGTTGGTGCTGTACCCAAAACCTGCGCTGCCTTAAAGACAGCCTTGTTTGGAATTGTTTCTAAGGATACGAATTATGTAGCTTATAATTCTGCTGATGGTTCCTATGACACGCAGAATGGTGTAAATAATTTCGACCGCCGCCGTAATGATGATAATACTGCAGATATTATATGGGACATGTACACCGACAATCCAACCGGCCCTGAATTATATACATTCACCCCGGAAGTGGATCAATGTGGTGGCAGTTTTCCACCCGAGGTGGGGGCTTGTTATAACAGGGAGCATGCGTATCCCCGTGCATGGTTTGGTGATGATTTTCATATTCGTGGAGACCTTCACAATGTATATGCTACGGATGGCGAAAGCAATTCGAGACATGCTAATTTTCCTTACGCAGAAGTTGGCTTCGCCTCCTGGACTTCACCAGCCGGCGCTAAATTGGGTAACAGTTCTTTTCCCGGTTACAACGGAACGGTGTTTGAGATGATTGATGAATACAAAGGTGATTTTGCACGTACAATGTTTTTTATGGTAACGGCCTATGAGAATTTTATGCCGGCCTGGAAAAATTTGAGCACTGCAGATTCGGCTTTAGACGGCACTACCTGGCCTTCTTTGGATAACTGGGCCATCAGGCAGTGGTACAAATGGCATGTACAGGATCCCGTTAGTCAGAAAGAAATAACCAGGAACGACAGTGTGTTCAGTGTTCAGGGAAACAGGAATCCATTTATAGACCACCCCGAATATGTGCAATTGATCTGGAGCTGCACTGGTGTATTACCAGTTGCACTGATTGATTTTACTGCTGTAAAAAATGATGAGGGTGTGTTGCTGCAATGGAAGGCCGGTGCTGAAACCAATTTAAAACAGTATGAGGTAGAAAGAAGTATTGATGGAGTATCCTTTACCAAAACGGGTATTGTAATTGCACAAAACAAGGCTATCTACAATTTAACGGATATTAATTTGCCGGATGTCAGGTCAGTTTTTTACAGGTTAAAGATGATGGATAACGATGGGCGTTTTGTATACAGCAAAACAGTGAATGTAAAACTTAACCGTAGAAATACAGATATCAGGATCTATCCTAATCCAGCTGTAAATGAAATAGCCGTTTCTCTTGCACAGGCATCCATGCCAAACAGTGTTGTAAAAATTACAGACATCACGGGTAAGGAAGTATTAATGCAAAAAACTGCTGTCGGGCAAACAACTATCAGGCTCAAAATAAGCAACCTGCCTGCAGGAAGGTATTTTGTATCGGTAATTAATAACGAAACTGCGCTGTACGATTCATTTTTGATTGT
>JAKQJG010000117.1 GCA_029561305.1 Bacteroidota bacterium
GACCAACACACCGGGAAAAATAAATTCAGCAACCGGGTAAGGTATTTGTTGAACCTTAGTATACCCGTATTTAAAAATTCCCGCCTGCCACAATTAGTGATAGCTGATGAAATACTACTGCAGTTTGGAAAGGATGTAGTGCTTAATACATTTGACCAGAACAGGCTTTTTATCGGTATCAAACAAAAAATAAGCAATAGCCTGAGTTTTGATGCAGGCTACATGAATGTGTTTCAGCAAAAAAGCAATGGCAACAGCTACAATCAAAACGATACATACCGGTTGTTTTTTTATTATAGCCTTAACGGAAACAGGGAAGGGCATTAGCGGGATTTACTTCCTTTTTATTTCCTTCAACCTATTTAATAAGTATAAAAAGGCATAAACGAAAAATTCCCCGGTTTTTCAACCAGGGAACTCAGCGGAGAGCGAGGGATTCGAACCCCCGGACCTGTTACAGTCAACGGTTTTCAAGACCGCCGCGTTCGACCACTCTGCCAGCTCTCCGGGTGCAAAATAATAGTCTTGATACCTAACTGCCAAAAAAAACTTGAAATTGTACGGCTTGTTTGCCTAAACAGCAGCATTATCAATGCTTACCGCCGATAAAAAAAATACTGGCCGATGAAAAAAAGTGCTGAATTTTAGCACAAACACGATCAAATCATGAAAAAATGGATGCCCATTGCGTTGCTTATATTAACCAACAGCCTCTATGGCCAGCATGACACGGTGCTAATAAAAAGTGCGGTTCAAACTTTTTTTACCGGGCTTCATAGCAACGACAGCAACCTGATCAAAACAACCATTGATTCTTCCTGCTTTTTATATTCTATCATGCAGAAAAAAGATGGCAGCACCTTGCTTGAGAAAGAAAGCGTAGAGGAATTTTTACTACAGGTAACAAAAATGAAAGGCCAAAACCTGGATGAAAAATTATTAAGCTATGATATAAAAATAGACGGAGTGATGGCCATCGCCTGGACGCCTTATAAATTTTATTTTAATGGACAGTTTTCACATTGTGGTGTAAATGTATTCTCACTTATAAAAAGAGGTTTGCAATGGAAGATCATGGGCATTACGGATACAAGAAGAAAACAAGGTTGCGATGAACTGCATTGAACGGCATTTATGTGTTTGATGTTTTTACTCGTATTCAAACCAGGCCAAAATCTGAATGCTTAATAACTAAAAAATAAATCGCACCGTGGTACTTTAAGATCCTCAATGAAATTTAATTTGTTTAGATTGGATTAGATTCGCTTGCTTTCCATTGCAGGTACCAGCACCGTCCCTTGGTTTTGCAATACAGTTTTATTAAACATGTTTACTTCAGTTGTCAGTTTTGCATCAAGTGATGAATCATTTATTTTAAGATCAGCAGTATTAAAGTTGTTGTAAAAATCTCCTAATGAAAATAAGCCTGCACATTCACCACCCCACCTCGGAAGCAACGTCTTAAGCAACATAAGATTACTTGCACCTCCGTTCATGCCCGGTGAAGCACTCAATAACAGCACTGGTTTATGCTGAAATACGAGTTGATCAATACGAGAGAGCCAATCAAAAAGGTTTTTAAAACTTACAGGCGGCAAACCGTTGTGCTCAGGACAAGCTATAATAAAACCATCTGCTTGTTTAATGCTGCGATAAATAGCTTGTGCAGTGTCAGGAATGCCGGTTTCCTGTTCTATTTCCTCATTATAAAGAGGTAGTTGAATTTCGGAAAGCGACAGTACGTTTACCCGTACCCGCTGAAGTTTACCTGCTGCAAAAAGCAGCAGCATCTTATTTATTGACATCTTCTTATTACTTGCAGCAATTGCCAGTACTTGTTTCATACATTACAATTTAGAAGTCAAATTTGAAGAGAACCGCAGCAGAAAAAAATAATCCAGTTTAATAAAAAGGCCAGGTAGAAACCCGGCCTCTTTCATCAAAAACAAAGTAAACGCTGTTCAATGTCCCGCAGAAATATTGATCCATTCCTTGTATGACACAACACCCGCTTCGGGTATTGGATCATCTTTGAGTATCCCAATAAATTCGAGCACATGCCCATCCGGATCATTAAAATAAATTGACACGGCGGGCATCCAGGCAAAAACCATTGGCTCTTCACTTCCGTCATTTAAAAAATTGTAGCAGGGAAGATGATGCCGTTGGAGAAAACTTACAGCATTGTTTAAAATCCATGCTGGCTCACATTCAAATGCAAAATGGCGGGACTGCACTTCACTTTTTGGCTTTTGCCAGAGCCCAAGCATAGATTTCCGTGGTGCACCTATCCAAAAAAATATAACATTGCGCTTTTCATCTTTGTGGCACACTTCCAGCTGTAAAACGTTTTTGTAAAATGCAGTTGAACGTTCCAGGTTGCTTACATATAAGTGTGTTTCATATAATCCTTTGATCATAAAAAATTATTTTATACGGTTATTTACGTGGCTGATATTTTTTTGACAGGATGTAATCTATAGAATATTTTCCAGCGCCTTCCAGGAGGAGCAACAATGCCAAACCTATTACCAGCAAGTGATATTCGAACCCCTCGCCTTTTTGTGATCCATCCCAGTTCATAAAAAAACCATAGTCCAGGTGCGCCGTAACAATCATTCCAATAAACAAAAAAATTGTTGCCAGTGCAATGGGCCGGGCTGCAACCCCGGCGATCAACAATAAGGCACCCAGGAACTGGAAGAGGATGACCAAAAAGCCTACCACCCAGGGTAGTCCGACAGTACCTGTGAAGTAATTCATACTTCCCGTAAAGCCGTAGCCACCAAACCAACCAAACATTAATTGAAGACCATGTGGCAGAATAACGATGCCAAGCGTGAGCCGGGTGATCAAGCCTCTTACATGATCGCCGGATTGAAATAACAGATTCATTTTTTTCATTTTTTTTAAGTGCAAAAATGAACAGCAGCCGGCCCTGAAAAAATAATGCAGTTTAAGTTTTTTCAAACCGATTGACGAAACATGATTCCTTATCGCTGATTTCTTAATACAGTTAATTTTTCATCAAGGCATCATCGCAAAACTTTGCGAAAGATTTAAATATCATCGATTAAATATTTATAAAAAAATGAGACCATGTTTATTATTTATAGTGCTGCTGCATGTATACAATCCAGTACCTGCACAAAATTTTATTGCTGAAGTAATGCCCGGCAACCGCTACTTATTTTACCAGCATTTATCCAACCAAAAGTTTAAGGAAAATGGGAAAGCTGGCACGGTTCATATTGCAAACATCAGTAACTGGTACGAACGCAATCCTGATAAAGGAGGGATGAATAATGAAATCATGAACCAGTTATACATCAGTATGCAGGCAGGGCCCAAGATCACTTTTATGGGAGGAATATTTTATTCAAATACTACAGGCATCAAACCTGCATTGGCTATGCAATATGCGCATGTTTTTAAAAATGGTTTGTTTATATTGACACCAAGGGTTGACCTAAAGAAAAATGGAAGTGCAGAACTAATGGGAATGCTTGAGTTTCATCCCCAGATTACGAAGCATATAAAAATTTATACAAGAATACAATTGATGAGTAATACAGGTCCTTATCACCACAACAGAAGTTACCAGCGTGCAAGACTGGGTGTGCATCTAAAAAAGTTCCAGGCAGGTATTGGTATTAACCTGGATGAATATGGAAGCACTCTAAAACTAAAAGTAAATGCAGGTTTATTTTTTCGCAAAGTATTTTAACTGGATTGCCGTCTTCGCTCCCGTTCTTTTTGTACAATCCGTTTTTTCAATGTACTCAAAAACTCGGGCGACATACCTAAATAAGAGGCAATGTGCTTTTGTGAAATCTGGAGATCCATTTCGGGGTATGCGTTCCTGAAAGCAATATAGCGCTGTTCCGCATCCAGGCCAAGCGACTCCAGCATACGCCTGTGAAATGCAGCATAAGCCTTTTGAATGATAAGACGGAAGAAACGTTCCATTTTTGGCACTTCCTGATATACTAATTGTAGTTGATCATAGGAAAAAGCAAACACTTCTGTTGTCTCAAGCGCTTCCGTGTACATACTGGCTTTGGTTTGGGTAATAAAACTTGGGAAATCACCAATCCACCATTTACTGATACCTAACTGAACAACATGCTCGTGACCATCCGGTTCAATATAATACACCCTGGCACTTCCTTTAACAATGAAGTTGGTAAACCGGTTTACCTCACCTTCTCTGTTTAAAAAATCACCCCGTTTAAAGCGCCTTTCTGTTGTATGCTTTACAACCAGGCCCTCCTCTTCTGGTGTGAGGCTGATAAATTTTCTAAAATTTTCCAGCAACAGCTGTTGATCCATACTTTAAAAATACTAAAAGGATTTAAAATGAGCAGAGCGTAAATAGATAACAACAAAGTTCACCTGTGTAGTGACACTTTACAAACGACCAGGTATTTTATGTTGTCTCATCCGCTTTATCCACCACCACTACCAAATCACTTAATCCTATTGTGATTGGAATGACACCTAACTGCACCACTGCATTCTTGCCCCTGATTTCTTTTACGACACCGACCTGGCGGTTCTTGAGCATCTTCACTTTTACCCCGGGCTTTATTTCTCCACCTGTTTCCTGGAATTTTTCATCAAGCTTTTTATCTTTTTTCTCAGCTACCTGTTTCTGGCGTTGATCGAATAACAGTGCATTCATTTGCTTCATCACCTCTTCCTTTTTATCGCTGCGTTTCCACTCATGCACCAGGGCTTTCAATTTCCTGTCCATGTCTTTGAGATAGGCTAAACGGTCTTCTGTAATCTTATTCTGCTGCTTTAACAGCTCTACCTGCTGTTGATGCCTTTCTTTGTTTAACACCTGTTCCATTTCCTTTTTCAAGCGCTCATTTTCTTTCAACAAGCGGTGCAATTCTTTTTCTTTTTTTTCTATCTGCTGAAGATCGCTTTCAGCGGTATTCAGTAGTTTATCAAGCCGAAAATGATCCTCATCCACCAATGTCCTTGCTTTATCAATCAACCTTTTTTCCAACCCAATTCTTTCTGCTATCGAAAATGTATAACTGCTGCCGGGTTTGCCAACAATGAGTTTATACATAGGCAACAAATTCTTTTCATCAAATTGCATGGCACCATTGATGATACCCGGCACTTTGTTGGCCATCACTTTCAGGTTCAGGTAATGCGTGGTTACAATACCAAAAGAATGTTTGTGCGCCAGTTCTTCCATAATCACTTCTGCAAAAGCGCCACCGAGATTGGGATCACTGCCGCTTCCCAGTTCATCAATAAAAAACAAGGTCCTGCCATTGGCATTTTCCATAAAATGCTTCATGTTTTTCAAATGCGATGAATAGGTACTCAGTTCAAACTCGAGGCTTTGCGTATCACCGATATGGATCATGATCTGTTTAAAAATACCCATCTCGCTATCGGGATGCACCGGCACCAGCAAACCACTCTGCAGCATCAGTTGCAGCAAGCCAGCTGTTTTAAGCGTAACCGTTTTACCGCCAGCGTTAGGTCCGCTGATCACCAGTATCCTGCTCTTGTCATTTAAAGACAGATTGACTGGAATGGTGGGCTTATTATTATTTTGATTGTAGAGCAGCAATAATGGATGATAAGCATTGATCAGTTTTACATGCGCTTTATCAAACAGCATGGGGTAATTACCACCTACAGCAATGGCCAGTTTCGCTTTGGCATTGATAAAATCAAATTCGCCCGCTATATCAAAATAAATTTTTAGCAAAGAGGCGTACATGTTTAACTGTTCTGTCAGTTTACGCAGAATACGATAGACCTCTTTGCTTTCTTCATTCTCTAAAGAAAAAATGTCATTGTTGAGTTCAGTAGTTTCTTCGGGTTCAATAAAAGTGGTACGGCGGCTGTCGCTTTCTCCATGTAATACACCTTTTATCTGGCGTTTCTGCTCGGCAAACACTGCAAGTACCCGCCTTCCGTTCATAAAACTTTCTTCTATATCTGCCAATACACCCAGTTTGTTCAGTTTGCCAACGATCTTGTCAAATACCCGCCGCAATTCATTCCGCTTGCGGTAGAGTTTCATTCTTATATCGGCGAGAGCGTCGCTGGCACTGTCTTTTACACTACCGGTTTCATCCAGCACTTCATTGATGAGTTCAACAATTGTTTTTTCATAGTAACTGTCACTTACCACTTTTGTCAATGCCGGGTAAGCGATCCTTCTATCCTTATCAAACCAGCGAAATATATTGCCCGTATTCTCTGCCAGTTTTTTCACCAGCAAAAACTGTTCGCCGCTTAATACAGCGCCGGGAATTGATAACAGTTTTAATTCCTTGCTGATATTGTGTGAAAAATCATTGGGAAAGTACTGTCCGCCCTGCAACAGCATTTTGTATTCATTGGTTTGCTGCAATTCGGTTTCAATAAATTCTTTTTTGGTGTGTATGCGTAAGTTGGATGCTTTATGTTTTGCGTATTCGGTACGGCAATATTCCGCCAGTAAAGTTTTCACTTTCTCAAATTCTAACTGCTGTAATGCCGATTCTGGAAAAAACCTGATCATGCCCTATCCCCTTAGGGAAATATTTTGTTTGATTAATAATCTGATATACCGGCAAAAGTAAGAATGATATGGCGTGGTCAGCGTTGTTGATAGAAATTGTTTTGCTATTTTAAGATATTGCGTTCGGGTAATATATTACAATCAATGATAAAAGAGACCAGTTGGCATTTATTCTCCGGTAATTGTAATGGCCCCATTTTGCAAAATGGTATTCGTTCTTATATACAATTCCGGTACTCTTAAATTGCCATTAATCGTCAGCGTTTCATTGCTGTTATTCATCAATACCAATACCCCATTTCCTGAAAGGATATTACTATTGGCATTGATGATACGGCCCACCACCAGGCTGTCCGTTGCGGAGGGCAGGTTAATGGTAGCCCCGGCAGCTAAGTTTAACACAGCAACATAGGCAGTCCCATTTATTACAGGTGAGAATGGCGTACCCGCATTGATAAACACGGTATCATTTTCAGTTGGTACAGCCTGCCTGTCCCAGTTGCTGCCATCACTCCACAAACCGGATGCCGAACCGTTGAAAACCATTTGCGGGGCCGGATTTTCCTCCGTAAAACGCATCAGCTTTACACCCGAACCATTATTAGCAAAAAAGTACAGGCTGTTGTTCATTACAAACAAACCATAAGGAAAACTTTCAAAACCTGGGTAAATATCAAGGTACTGCAAGGTATTGTTTGCTGTGCCATCGCTCCGCCACATTTCCCGGCTGCCGGCAGCGCCTGCGTTAAACCAGGCTGCTTCTTTAAAAGAAACCATGTGTATGGCATTTTGCAGGCTGCCATTCACCAGGGCAGTTCCTGCGGGTGTTCCATCTGTAACATACATCTTTGAGTTATCATTTATCCAGAAGGTTTTATTGTTGGTTACAGCACAAAAACCACCGCCGCTATAGTTGGTACCGGTATTAAGTCCGTCCGGTGTGAGCTGAATAGTCCCACTAACAGTACCGTCTGTACGCCAAAGAGCGTCACCGCCGGTATTTTTAGCCATAAAAAAAACCATATTATCATTAAACCGCAAATGAATATTTTGAATGATTGATGTGCTGGAGCCAGGAGCACCAGGGTTGATATCCTTCAGCATAAAGGTACCGGCTACCGTACCGTCACTCACCCAGGGTTCTGCCCCAAGTACAAAATTGTCATTGCCGATGAATACCAGTTTGTTGTTAACCTTTGCAATCGTGGTTGACCATATGGTCAGATCTGGCACAGCAATTTCAACGGTGCCTGTAGCTGTACCATCGGTACGCCACAACAACGCCGCAGTGCTGACAGCGGCTGCCCTGAAATAAACGAGCCCATTCATTTCTATAAATCCATCAGCATAACTGGGACCAGCGCCAGGTTTTATATCTTTCAGCAGCACGGTTCCATTTTCAGTCCCATCCGTTATCCAGGGTTCAGAACCGTTCGCAATATCAAACCCGGTAAAAAACATGTTGTCGCCAATAACGGCATAGTTTCTATCATTTTGTCCATCACTGGTGATATCTACACCCGGCGTACTAAAACCATGTGAGTCAAATTGCTTTAATAACACTGTTCCGGCAGTGGTACCATCACTTTTCCAAAGTTTTGAAGACACGGCTAATGAAGGTGCGAATACGGTTTCATTGGTTAAGATATACATACCATTTGCAGCCGGTACAGTTGCTATAATGCTTACGTTGCCTAGATCGGCAATCACGATAGTACCTGCATCCGTACCATCCGTAACCGCCAGCTTGCAGGAGCTTCCTTTGGCCTGGTAAAAAAATTTATTGTTCCATTTGTTATTCTCCCAGGCATCCTGGCTATTGGTCTTTGGCTCGGTTGCTGTGCCACCGACAGCTTTAATAACGGTTGGGTTTTGAGATGCAGCATAAAAATGAACACACAGAAGTACTGCAAAGAGTAAACATTTTTTCATATCCCGTCTTTGATACGAAACTAAGCGATGGCTATTTTACTGGTATACCCTGCAAAAGGTATTTTGACTAAATTTACTATGATGAAATGGGAGGAAGCCTTCACAACGCTTGTAGTTAATGGTTTGATCTTTTAAAACGAATTAATGCTATTAAAAAATGCAGTAAAAAAAGAACCTGTATCAGTACAAGCGATCCTAAAGTAAAAGCCATCATGTCAACTTTTAATTTAACAGCACCCGAACTATGAAAAACATTTTCTATGCTGCCATCACTACTTATTGGTGCTGTATCAAACATTTCAACAAAAATGAAAACGAAAAATAAAATGACCAGGAAAACTGTGATGATAACATGCAGCTTGCAAATGGGGGCATTCCTTTTTTGTTTGTACCGCAGTAGCGCATGTAGCAAGTAAGGGATCAGGAATAAAATTAGTAAAGCTAAATAAAAATAAAAAAGATCAACCACGAAATAAGTATCATGCAAATGAATATCCAGCGCATTGTTACCCATATAAACATCCGGCACTACAAACAACAACAAAGGAAACAACAACAGCAGGTTTTCAACTCTAAACAAAAACTTTCTCATTTCTTGTTCATTACTTCAACTTTCTTATTCCTTATTCCCCTCCTCCACCTTCAACTCTTCCCACTCTGTACTTCCATCCTTTTCCCTTTTAAAAATAAAGTCATCACTGCTTTGTATCACAATTTCGGCGGTGGTATAAATTATATTACTGTCAAGCAAATGCCCGCCGATAGTTTTACCGGTGCTGTCGCTGAGGCTTATGTGTATATGCGAACCATTTATAGAAACCGTTCCCGTGAGACTTACAATTTCAAAATGGCCTGAGCCGGTGTTGCCTTCTGGCTGGTTGGCATACCGAATATTGTACTGGGTAAGACTGCCAACACAGGTACCGATCCAGCCTGCTTTAATTTGCTTTTCCGTCACATATTGCAGAATTTCCTTTTTAAGATCCTGGCCTGGCTTCAGGCGGAAAGCATGTGCTGTACTACTGGTCATTTTGTCCTGGTTTTTTAACTGGCATGAAGATAGTGAATAGAGTAAGAAGCCGAAAGCCAATAGCTGCATGAAATTATGCCGTACAAGAGAGTGATACCTCGTTCTTCGGTATAAACTCCACGGTGGCGAAGAAAGGAAAAATGTTTGTCTCAAAATAAGTATGCGGTTTGTAAGGTTTGTTGTAAAGATGCGTATTACTACTGCAGGGTGAGCCGCCTTAAGGGGGCAACCCACCTTGTTAAACTTATTTAAAGATAAATTGTTTCATCAACTAAGGCATCTACTTTTGCGTAGGTGCTTCAAATAAATTTTATGAAGAAGATTTTAACAGCATTGGGATTTTTAACGGGCCTTATTTCTTGTACCGGCCAGGCTAACACGACTAAAATAAAAAGTATGGATACTTCAACAAAAGACACAACTACAAATGCTACTTCGGCTCCGGGAAAAACGGATACCGCTACATTCGGCACAGGATGCTTTTGGTGTACCGAAGCCATTTTTCAACAGGTGGAAGGTGTGGTAAAAGTTACCAGTGGATATTCAGGCGGACATACTGACAACCCTACCTATAAACAAATTGGTACCGGTGCCACCGGCCATGCAGAATGTTTGAATATTATTTATGACACTGCTAAAATTTCCTTTGATGAGTTGCTGGAAATGTTCTGGCAGGTACACGACCCCACCACATTAAACCGGCAGGGAAATGATGTTGGTACACAATACCGCAGTGTTGTTTTTTACCACGACCAGGAACAAAAAGCGAAGGTAGAGAAATACATTGCTGAGCTGGATAAGTCCGGTGCCTGGGACAACCCGATCGTAACGTCATTGGAACCCTTCACCAAATTTTACCCGGCAGAAGATTATCACCAGAACTATTATAATGAAAACACCGGTCAAGGCTATTGCCAGTTTGTGATCAGGCCAAAAGTGGAGAAATTTCAGAAAGTGTTTAAGAGTAAATTGAAGCATTAATTAATCCAAGATATTGCCGCAGATGCGCAGATTTGACCATCTGCGAATCTGCGGCCTTTTTATTTTCCTTTCTTATTTGATTTTAGCTGCTGTAAAAGTGTTTACAAAATCATACACTTTCAAAGTACACAGAAGATATTGCCGCAGATGCGCAGATTTGTGAATTTGCCAATCTGCGGCATTGTTATTTTCCATTCTTCTTCGTCTTCCTCAACTCCAGCAAATTCAAACTATTGGGTACAAATCCCTCTACATTGGTATGCACCAAATGTATGGCCATATCATACCAAAGCGGTACCACGGGTGCATCATTTATCAACAGCTGATCCATCTGCTGGTATAATTGATATCGAAGCGAATCACTTTTTTCTGCAATGGCTTTTTCATACAACCCATCAAACGCATCATTGTGATAACGGGT
>JAKQJG010000127.1 GCA_029561305.1 Bacteroidota bacterium
TTAAAGGCGAAGTAATTACCACACCATTTAGTTATGTAGCCACTACCAATGCCCTGCTTTGGGAAAATTGCACACCTGTATTTGTTGATATCAACAAAAACGATTTTTGTATAGATGCCAGTAAAATAGAAGCAGCGATCAACGCCAATACGGAAGCCATTTTAGCCACTCATGTTTATGGCAACCCCTGCGATATTGATGCTATAAATGAGATAGCAGCGAAGTACAAGCTCAAAGTTATTTATGATGGCGCCCATGCATTTGGTGCTTCCTATAAAGGTAAACAGGTTTTAAGCTATGGTGATATCAGTACCTGCAGTTTTCACGCCACCAAATTATTTCATACCGTAGAGGGAGGCTGTATCATCACGGCTGATGACCAGCTGGCAAAAGAATTACAGCTGATCCGCTCTTTCGGGCATGTGGGGGATGATTATTTTGTTGCCGGTATCAATGGGAAAAATTCAGAATTTCATGCGGCGATGGGCCTGGCAAATTTGCCCTATCTCTCCACCATCATCGCCAACAGGAAAAAGGCCAGTGAATACTATGATGCCTTGTTGGCGCCGCTACCATTACAACGGCCGAAGGCATTACCCGGCACAGACTACAACTTTGCCTATTACCCCGTAATTTTTAATGATGACGCCAGTCTGCTGAAAGTGATGGCTGCATTAAAGAAACATGCTATTGTACCAAGGCGGTATTTTTATCCTTCGTTGAATAAGTTGCCTTATATATCAAATGGAGCGTCGTGTACGGTCTCAGAATCGACTGCTGAAAGAGTACTTTGTTTGCCTTTATTCGACAGCATAACCCGGGAAGAGACTGAAGATATCTGCAAGATCATTACTGCTTGTTTTTAGCATTATTGAATATGCAGGCTATTATTTTCCTTTTTCACACAGTAAAAAAATACTTGAGCAAAGATCTGGATATAATTGTCCAAGCTCAAAACAGCCATCCAGGTATTCTTTCGAAATGATATCCGTATTCAATAACCTGTCCCATTGAAAATTGGCGAGTGCTTTGAAGAATATACCTGACCGGTATACAACATTTAGACCAGCGGCCCTGGCATCTCTTTCTAAAGTGTCCAGCGTGTATGTGATCTTATGGCCATGTTCTGCTTCTGCAGGTGTAATAGCAGAGTTGTGTGAGATCAATCCCATTTTAACGGCGATTTGCCTGGAAGGTGCATTGGCATTTGGACAAACCAAAAAGAAACGGCCATCTTCTGCCAGCCATTCATCATTTACTCTTTTTAATACCGCAACAGGATCATCAATGTGTTCCAACACATGCGTTAAAACAATGTTTTTAAACTTTCCCTCCAGGTTGGCGGTTTCAAAAAGTGACTGAACAAACTTCACTTTATTTCCAAATGCGGCTTTCGCAATCGAAACCGCTTCATCTGAAACTTCCACACAGGTGATATCATCAAAATAGGGTAGAAACCTTTTTGTAAAATCCCCTTTAAAACTCCCTAACTCAAGAAAATTACCTTCTTTAAAAAAAGGGATAAATGCCTTTAGCATAAATGGATGCATTACGTCAAAATCAAAATTGTATGCATACTTATGATCTGCGGTATCTTTTAATTCTTTGTTGTAATCTCTTTGAACACTCATAATTTACTTTTTTATTTCAAGTTTCATCAGCAGGCTGTTCTCTTGCGTGCCTGACTGTGTGAAGTTATATTTTTTATAAAAATTAATGGCAGCAATGTTGTTTTTGAATACCTCCAAATGTATTTCATTGCAATGAACGTCTGCAGCATGGGCAATACATTTTTTTAATAAAACCGAAGCAATCCCCATCCCCATAAATTCTTTCTTCACGCTTACATTTGTAATGAATGATATTTTAGGGTTACCCGTATTAACATAAGCTGCTATTAATCCGATTAAATTTTTATTTTCCCAGGCTTCAAAAGTTACTGCTTTGTCAAATATTTTTTTTGCGTAGGCATTAATATCAATCCTGTCCGTTAATGGCGGCAAAAAATTGTTATTGCACTCTTTTAAATGCCAAAGAATGTCTGACTCAGCAGCAGTTTTTACCTGGTATATAAGGGTGGTTTTATCCATATCAGTCTTCTAGTTCAGCAATTCCGAAACCGTGCCGGCCGAATTCATTGCCATTGTACAACAAGTAAATTTTTTCGTTGCATTTAAAAATATGCGGATAGCATTGCATTTCCGAATCCCATCCCTCTGCAGAAAATTCTATGCCGGCGTCGGCATCGTCCCTTACCCAGTTTACCAGGTCTTTTGACCAGGCATATCCCAGCCGGTAACCTCTTGTTTTATCTTTTCTGAAACCGATGGCCTCCCGATAGCAAAAATACATGTGATACCTGTCCTTGTGATGTATAACTGTTGGCAGTGCCTGGCATTCATCTGCATTTAATACATCTGATATTAGTTGTCTTCCTTCTTTTTTCCAGGTAATTCCATCTGAAGAAACAGCATGGCCGATCTTATACACACGGGCGGCTTCCTCTAAAGTATTATCAATCCACCGTGTGCCATAAATGTACCACATGTGCCAGGTGTTTTCATACACACAAACAAAAGAATCACCTACAAGGAATGGTTCATGTAGTGAAGAAGTTAAAACAGGTCCGTTACCAATTTTTTGAAAACTCACGCCGTTATCATTGCTGATGGCGATACCCGTAGAAGTTTCTACAGACACAGACACTCTCCGGCTCCAGCCACAAGTATAAGCAAGTATTTTATCCTGGTGTCTTATAACGTTGATTGGAAATATTCCGTGCTCGTCAAAAGTTCCTAATTCCCCCAGTTTAATTACTGTGTCTTTTGAGATGCTTAATACCTTCTTAAATTCTTTGTCCATATCCGCAAAAGCAATATGGCTTAAAAACTTCCCTGTGCCTTCATCTCTTTCCCTTGTTGAAAAATAGATCCTTACAAAATCATCAAAAACAAGTGTTTGAGGTGATTGCGCAAACTCTTTGCAATTATTCGGGAGTGTGTATTGTGAAGGGGCAAAAATTTTCCCCAGTTTCTTCCATTTCATATTATTGGTTCAATAAAAAATTATAAAAGTTCTCCTTCAAGTTTGGCAAGGCCAAAGCCGAACCTGCCCACCTGGTTGCCCAAATAAAACATATAAACAGCACCATCCAGTTCAAATACATGCGGGTAGCTGATCATTTCACTGTCCCATCCTTCTGCTGATACATCAATGCCAGCTTTGGAATCGTCTCTTGTCCAGTTTATCAAATCGGTTGAAGATGCATATCCTATTCTGTATCCATTTTCTTTTCCTCTAAAATTTAAACTGTACCGGTAACAAAAAAACATATGATATTTATTGTTCCAGAAAAAAACATCCGGGCTGGCCTGTGCTTCATTTTCTTCCACTTTACTTTCAACCAGATCCCTATCCAGTTTGTTCCAGTTAATGCCATCTTTACAAAACGCCATCCTGAGTTTATACACCGGCTCTGGCTTGCCATTGTTATCAATCCATTTACTGCCCGCAATATAAAAAAGGTACCATTGATCATTGAACTTCCTGATCTTAGGCCCGCTTAAAATAAATGGCTCGTGTAAGCTATAAGACAAAACAGGTCCTGCACCCATTTTTTTGAATGTAACTCCATCATCGTGACTGATAGCTGCGCCGATAGCCACATTAAAAGGAACAGATTCACATCTTGTCCAGCCAGCATAATAAGCCATTACATCCTTTCCGTTTCTTATAATAGAAACAGGGTAGGTGCCAAACTCATCAAAAGTTCCTCTTTCACCTAAATCAAAAATGGGTTGCTCAGAAAACTTCACTATTTCAAACAAGTTCTTCCTGTTGAGGTCAACAAAGGCAGAATAACTTACATATTGACCGTTAGCATCCGGTTGAGGTCTGCAGGAAAAATAGACTCTTACAAATTCATCGAATATCAACACAGACGGAGCTTGTGCATATTCATGCAGCCAGCTTTTACCTTCAATGTCAGCAGGATTAAAAATTCTGCCAAGTTTTTTCCAGGTGAACATTATATGAAAGAGATTTAATTATTTGGTTTAAAAATATCCGGCTAAGCTCCATCAACCAGCTTATAAGAATTTTCAATATGATTTTTTATTTCTTCTTTAGAGTTAAACATCATTACATCTATGATTGAAAGAAATGGCACAAATTCATTTTCGAATTGTTTGTAGTGTACCTCGCCTGTTTTTAGAAAATGCAGACTGAGTCCATTGTTTAAGAATTCTTCTTTGTTATAAAGATCAGTGCCGCCAATGGGATTAATATATTCTTCAGCATTTCTTTTTTTACAAATGGCTATTACTTTGTCAGCTGATTTTAACGTATGATCAATATCGATAGTAGAAGATATAATGATGGGGGTTTGAATTGCCAGGTAATTTTTGATGGTTTCCAGTGAATGCAGGGCAAACGTGAAAAGGTTATTATTGGGAAATTCAATGGCGGATTCAATTACAGGGAAAGCCGATTTGAACTGCGGTGCTTTTCTGTATACCTCTGCAATTTTGTTGCGTAATTTTTTTCTCTCCTCCGGCCAGTTGTCTGCCAGGTAACGGTCTTTCACCTGCAGGTAATCTGAGTCTTTTTTAAGTGGAAAACTAATATAGGCCGCTAACCCGTTTACCAGTATTCGGTTACGGTTGATCCAGCCTTTTTTTGTGAACTCAATATTATCGTATACAATAAACTCGTCCACAGCATTCATCAATTGGAAATATCCAATGTAAGGAAACAGATAAGGCTGCATTATTGCTATTCTCATACCGATAACTTATGTACTCTTCCTTTACATGGCACTTGCAGAAGGTTGGCAAATGTAAAGACAAAAAAATGTCTTTTTAAACACAACTTGGATTTTAAGCCATGATGTCTCAGGTAGCCGTGCAGGCAAGACGTCTATAAGTTATTTTAATTCAAACAAGCTTAAGTAAGTTTGCAGCAAAATGGCGTCGGTAAATGAGTATCCCTTTAATTAGTGTTTGCATCATATCATACAACCAGGCTGCTTATATAAAGCAGGCTATTGACAGCGCAATTGCTCAAAGGGTTAATTTTCCGATTGAGATCATTATAGCTGACGATTGCAGCACAGATGGAACAAGGGAAATTGCATTGGACTACCAGAGAAAATTTCCGGGATTGATTACTGTTTTACCAAGAGAAAAGAACCTTGGACCAGCCTATAATTTTATTGATCTTATTTATGCAGCCCGTGGTAAATACATTGCTTACCTTGAAGGGGATGATTACTGGACAGTCGATAGTAAACTGCAGCAGCAGGCAGACTTTTTAGAGCAGCATCCTGATTTTGTTATTTGTTTCACCGATTCCCTGGAAACCTTTTCCGAAGATCTGAATGATACAAGGAATTACAAGGGCGGTGGTTCAGGAACGATGACAGAAACAACGATCAATGAGCTGATCTTCCGGAATTATATCCAAACCTGTACAGTTGTTTTTAAAAATAAGCTGTTTGATAAATTTCCTGAATGGTATATGCAGTTAAAAATGGGCGACTGGCCGCTGCACCTTTTAAATGCGGCGCATGGAAAAATCAAATTTCTTCCTTTCGTATCAGCGGTACATCGTAACCATTCTTCCGGTGTCTGGAGTTCGCAGCATATATTGGGCAGGATCCACAATACAATAAAAGCATATGAAGTGCTGGCGCTGCACACTGACTTTAAAAACCTGCCCAATTTTAATAAATCAAAGAGTAATGTTTTTCTGTCATCAGTAAAATATCACCTGAAGGAAAATGAATTCGGAAAAGCAATTGTCAATTTAATAAAAGGGGCTTTACTTTACCCGGCAAACCTGATCAGTATAAAAAAACCAGTGTAACATGCAGGCAAACTATTTTATAAGAAAGGTAATTAACAAATTCTCTCTCTTGCCCAAAAAAAAGCAATGTAATATTTGTGACAGCAAAGTGTACGATTATTTACCGTTACCGGATCACTACCAAAAAAACTTTTTGAAATATGGTTTTCCTTACACACAAAAGGGCGCCTTTGAAACAATTGATACCGACCACTTTTTTTGTCCTGATTGCTATAGTATGGACAGGGAACGGCTGTATGCATGGTATCTTAAAAAAAATACCGTACTAACAAAAAATAACCGCCTGCTGGATTTTGCTCCATCAGCTTCTCTCAGTAAATGGATAAAGAAAAATTTTACTTGCCAGTATGTTACTGCAGATCTCTTTATGGATGAGGTGGACGTAAAGACAGATATTGAGGATATGAAAGTTTTTGATACGGAGAGTTTTGATTTTGTTATCTGTTCGCATGTAATGGAGCATGTGAATAATGATATAAAAGCTATGGGAGAAATATACAGGGTGCTGAAACCTGGAGCCAAAGCCATCATTATGACACCCATTTTGAAAAATTTTGATGGGGTGGATGAAGATCCATCCTGCACGGATGTAGCTGAACGCTGGCGCAGGTTCGGGCAGGATGATCATATACGGCTGTATTCGCAAAAAGTGTTTACAACCCGGTTAAAAGAAGTGGGTTTTACAGTGGAGTCAATAACTGCCGGTCAAATACCCCGGGATTATGCATTGAAGGCTGGTCTTCCTGCAAACGCAGTTTTGTATGTTGTCACTAAATAGCCCGCTTGCAACTAACGGTTAGATTTCTTGAGCTCATTTTTCAATTCAAGAATTTCTGCCTGTAGTTTTTCGATGGCCAGTTGCATACTTGAAAGTTGATTGTTATTAGATGGCTGTCCCATCCTGGGCGGTGCCTCAGCACTCCTGTAAACATTCCCTTCAGTATCGATTACTAAATAATTGCCTGTACCGTTAGCTAGATTTTGAAACCGAACTGATTCTGTTGTATGCAATTGAGCTGTAGGTAAACTGATTCCAAGGCCTACAAATCCTCTTGAAGTAATCCGCATTTTTTCCTGTTGCTGCAGGTTACCGATTTGTCCGCTGGATGCAACTTCAAAACTTAGAAATCCATTTTCATTATTTGCTGTACTGGATTCAATTCCTCCGTTTAACCTTGCATAAGTTTTTTTGCCACCAGCACTATTGTTCATTGCAAAATCCATTGCTGCTGCCCATCCAACATTGCTTCCAAACCTTGTTATTTTCAATCCGGGACCGTCAAAACCGAGATTAGCTGAAGGAGACATTATCTCTAAAGTTGGTACGTCTATGGATGAACTTATTTCGGAAGCAGAATACACTACCAGCCTGTCAATGTTGGATGTTCTCAGTTTTAAAAGTTCGTTATTAGTACTGCCGATAAACTGACCGGGAGCTATATTGTTGCCGGTAGTCGCCCAGGCGTTATTGCTGCTTAAGGTTGAAGCATCTCTCCAGAATAAACGGCCTGTATTATCCTGCACCACCACTTTGGTAAATGTATTGTTATTGGTAATGCCAGAGAACAAAACTGAGGATGTTGTATGTAATTGCGCAGTAGGTAAACTAATCCCAATACCTACGAAACCATTGGAAGTGATGCGCATTTTTTCCTGCTGCTGCAGGTTACCGATTTGCCCGCTTGACGCTACTTCGAAACTTAAAAATCCATTTTCATTATTAGCTGCACTTGATTCAATTCCTCCATTTAACCTTGCATAAGTTTTTTTGCCACCTGCACTATTGTTCATGGCAAAGTCCATTGCCGCTGCCCATCCGGCACTGCTTCCCAACCTGGTTATTTTTAAACCTGGTCCATCAAAACCCAGGTTAGCAGATGGAGATAAAATCTCTACCGTAGGCACTTCAATTGAAGTACTTATTTCACTGGCAGAATAAATCAAAAGCCTGTCAATATTGGAAGTCCGGAGTTTAAGCAAAGCGTTATTGGTAGAGCCAATAAAGTGATTTGAAGTTATGGTATTACCGCTTAATCCCCAGTAATAATTAGCTAAGGAGCCTGCATCTCTCCAGGCCAGTGTGCCTGTTTGGTTTTGTACCAGTATCCGGGACAAGCTATTGTCATTCGTGACACCTGCCAATATCACATCACCGGTGGTGTGCAACTGAGCCTGCGGATTGGACGTGCCGATGCCAATCTTATCCTGTGCAAAAACGGTAAATTGAAAGGTAAAACAAATCAAGAGCAGTAAAAGCTGTTTCATAATTGGTGTAATTTAGGATGGCAAAAAACATTCTTTATTTTTTGCAATAGTTACCTGGTTAAAAAAGCTTTTAAATATGGCAAAGGAGCAAGGCCATTTTAAAAGGGTTAATGGAGGATATTAAGAAGTATGAAATACGAATATATTGGAAATTTAATGGGATAGAAAAAAAATTACAAATCAGTACTTTTTAAATGCGAAGTTTCCGGCCTGGTATATTGAACAAAAAATTATTGGGGCTGCACTGTAACCTAAAAAAGGCAACAAAGACCTACCCCAAACCACTATAACTAACTGCCACGGCTGCACCAACTTTGGCATTGTGTAATATCAATGAAATATTGGTTTCAAGACTTTCCCCCTTGGTATGTTCGGCTATGTATTGCAATAAGAAAGGAGTTACCTGTTTTCCCTTTACATTGTTTTCATCCGCAGCAGCCAGGGCCTGCAGGATATGAACTTCCATCTCTTCCTTACTCACTTCAAATTTTGCC
>JAKQJG010000155.1 GCA_029561305.1 Bacteroidota bacterium
ATACGCCTGCTGTCGGGATTGGTCTTTAATTGATGGATCACGTCTTTTAACTGGTCGATCTCCACATTATCCGCACCAGCCCAGCTACGCCATTGTTTTCCGTATACAGGACCCAGGTTGCCATCCTCATCAGCCCATTCATCCCAGATCTTTACATTGTGTTCTTTTAAATACCCAATATTGGTGTCGCCATTTATAAACCAAAGCAATTCATAGATGATACTTTTCAAATGGCATTTTTTTGTAGTAACCAGGGGAAATCCCTCACCCAGGTTAAAACGCATCTGGTAACCAAAAACACTTCTTGTGCCGGTACCGGTACGGTCGCTTTTGTCAGTACCGGTATCTAAAATATGTTGTAATAATTGAAGGTATTGCTGCATAGCTGCAAAGTAAGTGAAAAGTTAATCCCGGGCTATACGGCGAAAAGCAAAAGTTATCAAGGCAAAACCGATCTTTATCACCAAATCAACATACATGGATATTACAATAAGAGCGGCCATAAAGGAAGATTGCCCAAGAATGATGGAATTAATAAAAGAACTCGCCGCATATGAAAATGCACCGGAGCAGGTAACCGTTTCCTTTGAACATTTTACAGAAAGCGGCTTTGGTGCCAGTCCCGTTTGGTGGGCCTATGTAGCCGAAGCCAATGGCAGGGTAGAAGGATTTGCGCTTTACTATACCCGTTACTCTACCTGGAAAGGCCAGAGGATGTACCTGGAAGATATTATCGTAACAGAAAAAATGCGGGGGCATGGCCTAGGTAAAATGTTGATGGAAAAATTAATAACTACAGCAAAAGAAAAAAGCTATAGCGGTATGATGTGGCAGGTGCTTGACTGGAATGAGCCCGCCATCAACTTCTACAAAAAATTTAAAGAAGTGCGTTTTGATTCCGAATGGATCAACTGCAGCATCGATTTCTAATATTTTTTTTCTGCCAGGCAGCAGCCCGCTTTCACAGGGTATCTTACTGCAAAGCATGCATATTCTTAAAAATAAAAACTCATACAATGTTTTCACATCTATCTAAAAAAATTGCTGTTGGCTTATCCGCTCTCGTTATTACAGCAATGTCTTTTTTTATTGTGTCCTGCCAAAAAGAACTCAGCGGCGGCGGTGGCCTCATCGTTAATGAAACACAGCCTGACCTTACTACAAAAACAGCATCGGCTGTTTCCGGTTTTGTTACCGATGAAACAAATAGTCCGGTGCAGGGTGCTGCAGTACAATTTGGTGCCAGTAATACAACCACAGATAAGTATGGTTATTTTGAATTCAGCAATGTGCAGGTGGTAAAAAATGCCGCAGTAGTAACTGTTGTAAAGCCCGGTTATTTTAAAGGCATAAAAACATTCATTGCAGAAACGGGCCATGCAGGTTTCTTCAGGATAAAATTATTACCCAAAACAACACAGGGCAATTTTGATGCAGCTGCGGGAGGCACCGTAACGCTTACCAATGGCCTTACGATTGCCTTTCCTGCAAGCGCCATAAAGCTGGCTGCTGGCGGTGACTATACCGGGCAGGTAACAGTAGCAGCACAATGGCTTAATCCCACTTCCAGCGATATTATAGAAACCATGCCTGGTGACCTGCGGGGTCTTGATGCAGATGGATTTATGAGAGTGCTGACCTCGTACGGTATGTCTGCTACCGAGCTTACTGGTGCCGGCGGAGAATTGTTGCAAATTAAAGATGGTGCAAAGGCTACGGTGACCTTCCCTTTACCAACAGCCATGGCGGCATCAGCTCCGGCTACTATACCCCTCTGGCATTTCAATGAAACAAATGGTTTGTGGTTAGAAGAAGGCAGTGCCACAAAGAACGGCAATACTTATGTGGGAGAAGTAAGTCATTTCTCTTATTGGAACTGTGACTTGCCCAATGCAACTGTACCACTAACTTTCGACCTGGTGAATGAAGCGGGTGATCCAGTTGGAAATGTATTTGTAGATGTGGTACCTACAACGCCCAATTCATGGAGCCATGCAGGAGGGTACACAGATGCTACCGGCCATGTGAGTATCCTGGTAACGCCTAACACTTCGTATGAATTAAGAGTTTATGCCGACTGCAGCGTATGGGGAACACCAGCTTTTACACAAAATTTCAGTGTAAGCACAACTGCTGTTAATTTAGGTAATGTAGTGGTAACGAGCCCTGGCCTTGCTACTGTATCCGGCACAGTGGAATGCAACAGCGCACCATTATCAGATGCTTACGTGGTGATGACACAGGGATGGCGCAACTACCGGTTCCCGGTAAATAATGATGGTACTTACAACTTCAGCCATACACTTTGCAGTGGCAGTACGGTGGTACGTTTTGTGGCCGAAAATCTTTCTACCATGCAATCGGGTACCCCGATAGAATATACGCTGGCAGCCGGTAGCAATACGGTACCAGCATTATCGGCATGTGTAAATTCTATAGAACAGTTTATTACGTATACAATTAATGGAACAGAGTATAATGTTTCTTACCCTACGGATTCAATTAGCCATTGGGTAGAACCACAGGCCACACCGCCTGTTTCTAACATAACGGGTGGCAATGGCAATGGTGCCGCCACCAGCATTTATTTTGGGTTTGATCAAAGCTCGATCGCTGTGGGAAGTTCTCAACCACTGACCAACTTTTTTACCGGCCAGATAAATGATTCGACTTCACTATCCGGCACCCCACTGGTAAACATAACTGAATATGGTGCACCAGGAGAATTTATTGCCGGCAATTTCACCTGTACTATTGACGGAGTAGCTACTACTTACAATGTAGAATGTGAGTTTAGGGTAAGAAGAAGACAGTAAGAAATTAATATATTCAAGAAATGCCCCCAACAAGTTGGGGGCATTTTTATTTATCCAACCGTCATCGCTTACTTTTGCAGCACCAAAATAAATCACCCCTAAATATTTTTCAATGGCTTCTAAAATTACAATGGGCAGCAATGGCAAACTAAATGTGCCCGACAACCCGATCATTCCATTTATAGAAGGCGATGGTATCGGCCCCGAAATATGGCAGGTGGCGGAAAAGGTTTTTAATACCGCCGTGGCAAAAGCGTATAATGGTAAACGTACAATTGAGTGGAAAGAAATACTGGCTGGTGAAAAAGCATTTAAACAAACAGGTGAATGGCTGCCTGCAGAAAGCCTGCAGATCGCCAAAGAATATATCGTTTCAATAAAAGGTCCTTTAACTACCCCTATCGGCGGCGGTATCCGTTCGTTGAATGTGGCCATGCGGCAGGACCTTGACCTGTATGCCTGCGTTCGCCCGGTAAAATGGTTTAAAGGGGTTCCTTCGCCTGTGGTAAATCCGCAGGATGTGGACATGGTGATATTCCGGGAGAATACGGAAGATATTTATGCCGGAATTGAATGGAAAGCAGGCAGCGACCAGGCAAAAAAGTTTGAGAAATTTTTGATAGAAGAAATGGGCGTAAAGAACATACGCTTCCCCGGCGACAGCAGTTATGGTGTAAAGCCGGTTTCATCCGAAGGCTCTAAAAGACTGGTACGCTCTGCTATTGAACATGCACTAGAGAATATGTTGCCCTCTGTAACCCTGGTGCATAAGGGCAACATCATGAAGTTTACCGAAGGTGGTTTTAAAACATGGGGCTATGAAGTGGCCAGGCAGGAATTTGGCGACAAAACATTTACCTGGGATGAATGGGATGAATTAAAAAAAGAACACGGCGAAGCACATGCTAACGAGGTACAGCGGAAGGCCATACATGAAGGCAAGCTGCTGGTAAAAGATATCATCGCTGATAATTTTTTACAGCAGATATTAATCGCACCAAAAGAATTTTCGGTGGTGGCAACGCTTAATTTGAACGGCGATTATATTTCTGATGCACTGGCTGCAGAAGTGGGTGGTATTGGCATTGCACCCGGCGGCAACATCAATTACAAAACAGGCTACGCTGTATTTGAAGCCACGCATGGTACCGCACCAAAATTTGCCGGCACCAATAGCATGAACCCTTCTTCCATCATTCTCAGCGGTTGTATGCTGCTGGAATATATTGGCTGGAAAGAAGCGGCAGACCTGATCACCGATGCTTTGCAGGCGGCCATTATGCGTAAAAGGGTAACGATTGATTTTTATAACTTAATGACCGGCGCTACTTTACTCAAAACAAGTGAGTTTGGGGAAGAGATCATTTCAAGTATAGGTATTGTTACAGGAGATGGACAGTTGAAGAAGAGCAGTAGTTTGTAAAATGATGAAGTAACGTTTGCGTAAATCGTTCACACTTAATATTCCTAATCGTTTACATTTGCACACAATTTAAAAACAGTAATATGGCGAAAATAAAAGTTGCAAATCCCGTAGTAGAACTCGACGGAGATGAGATGACACGTATCATCTGGAAATTTATCAAAGACAAACTGATACTTCCATATTTAGAAGTTCCTATTCAATATTATGACCTGGGCATGGAATACCGGGATAAAACCAACGACCAGGTGACCATTGATGCAGCCAATGCCATCAAAGCCTGTGGTGTGGGTATTAAATGCGCCACCATTACACCCGACGAAGCCAGGGTGGAAGAATTCAAACTAAAACAAATGTGGAAGAGCCCCAATGGCACTATCCGCAACATTTTGGACGGCACGGTTTTTCGTGAGCCGATCGTAATGCAGAATGTACCGAGGCTTGTTACCAACTGGACGGCACCGATCATTGTTGGCCGTCATGCTTTTGGCGACCAATACAGGGCAACCGATACCGTTATCAAAGGCAAAGGGAAATTAACCATGAGCTTTACACCAGAAGGTGGCGGCGAACCACAAACTTTTGAAGTATTCAACTTTAAAGGTGATGGTGTGGCTATGTGTATGTACAATACTGATGAAAGCATTTATGGTTTTGCAAGAAGCTGTTTTAATATGGCACTGAGCAAAAAATGGCCTTTGTACCTTTCAACAAAAAATACCATTCTTAAAAAATACGATGGCCGCTTTAAAGATATTTTTGAAGAAGTGTTCCAGGCTGAATTTAAAACCAGTTTTGAAGCAGCAGGTATTGTATACGAACACCGCCTGATAGATGACATGGTAGCCAGTGCACTAAAATGGAATGGCAATTTTGTATGGGCTTGTAAAAACTATGATGGTGACGTGCAAAGTGACACGGTAGCGCAAGGATTTGGTTCATTGGGTTTAATGACCTCTGTATTGGTTACCCCTGATGGAAAAACAATGGAGGCAGAAGCAGCACATGGTACGGTTACCCGCCACTACCGCGATCATCAAAAAGGAAAACCAACTTCTACCAACCCTATCGCTTCAATTTTTGCCTGGACAAGAGGTTTGGCCTTCCGTGGTAAATTAGATGGCAACCAGGAGCTGATCGATTTTTGTAATGCACTGGAAGCGGTTTGTATTGAAACAGTGGAAAGCGGTAAGATGACAAAGGACCTGGCGGTTTGTATTCACGGCAATAAAGTAACACATGGCGACCACTACCTGTACACCGAAGAATTCTTAGATGCCATTGATGAGAATTTGAAAAAGAAAATGGGATTGTAGTACTGCATTCACCTGAATATAAAAAAGAAGCCCCCCAACGAATTGAGGGGCTTCTTTCGTAATAATAGTGTATGGATCAATTACAAAATCAGAATCAGTAATAAGATAATAATGATGATGGCACCCACAGAAAGATAAACACCCCTGTTCAAACCATCTGCTGCTTTTTTCATATCCTTCAATTCTTTCTTCAGGCTCTTTTTTTCACTCGCCGACAAATTATTCTTGTCCATGCTCTGAATTTCACTCAGTCTTGTAACAATTTTTGAATATACTTCCACGCTGCCCGTAGTGTCACGTACTGCATCTGCCGCTATTGCAGAAGATGGTACTGAAAAAGAAATGATCGATGCCAGGGTTAATACTTTTAAAAAGGATGTTAGTTTCATTTTGTTTTTAATTTATAGTGAATAATAAAAAGAGCAATTAACTTTCTAACTGAAAACGTACTGGTAACGTAAATCTTGTTTTTACATTTTTACCTTTTAAGGCACCAGCTTTCCAGGCTGGCATTTTATTAAAAACCCTCAGAGCTTCTTCCTCAATACCATAACCAATTTTTTTACTCACTACTCTTGGAGAACCTACTTTCCCTCTTTCATCCACTGTGAAACTGATGTTTACAATTCCATCCACGCCGTTGTCAATGGCTTCCTGCGGGTATTGGATATTATTCTGAAAATAGCTGGATATCGCATTATTACCTCCGGGATAAGCGGGATATAAGTTTGTATAAAACCCTTCGCTGTCAACTGCATCTTCACTGCCTGCCGGTGCCGGAGTTTCCAACGTCAATACCACTTTACCCTTTTTACCTTTTTTAGAAGGATCCGGTGTTGCCATAGATGTTGTATCGATACCTGCTGATGGATTGGTATTTGAATCTGGCTTAACAGTGGAAGGAAGACCGGACTCAGTTGAAGTAGGCGTAGTCATCAGGGAAGAATCTGTTCCTGTTATGGTTTCAGAGCTTTCATTTTTTGCCGTGCAGCTCTGAAAGGAATAAATGCATACCGCTGTTGCAATTATCAAAATTGTTTTCTTCATAAATAAATATTGATTTGTTTATGAATACTATTCAAAAGCAATGCCTCAACAGAAACCGATGAAACTGATAGCAGAAAAACGTTTTAGGGATATATTGAAATGCAATTGCATTCCCATCTTGGGGAATAATGGCAACGTAAATTAATGTGGAAGACGCTCTCTTACTTTTCCATACACCCAGGTACCGGAAGCGGCAGATAGCAAGGTAACTGCAATTACCGTTGATCCTGTTCCAATTTGTGCGTACAAAGGACCTGGGCATGCGCCTGTAATGGCCCAACCCAACCCAAACAATAATCCACCATAAACCTGTCCTTTATTAAATTTTTTTGGATGGGTTTCTATAGATTCGCCATCGACAGTTTTTATTTTGAACTTTTTTATCAGCAGTACTGCGATCATTCCTGTAACTACAGCACTGCCGATAACACCAAACATATGAAAGCTTTGCAGGCGAAACATTTCCTGCCTGAACCAGCTAATCACTTCTGCTTTCACTAATAAAATACCAAACAATACGTCGGCAAAAAGATACTTTACAAGCTGGTACCATTTATCCTCCAACCTGCTCTCATTTATGCAAAGTGTATCCAATGACCGTACTTCAAAATCCGTATTCTCTTCTGTTAGCTCTCCTTTTGCTGCATCGTTTTTATTTTATAGCGAGAGAATTGAGGGCAGAATAAAATTGGCCATTATAAAACCACCAATCATAAAACAACAAGTGGCAACCAATGATGGCCATTGTAAAGTTGATAAAACCATGATAGCATGTCCGCTGGTACACCCGCCTGCATACCGGGTGCCAAAGCCAACCAAAAAACCATCACCCACCATCATGACCAGCCCTTTTATAGAAAATAAACTTTGCCAGTTAAACAGTTGGGAAGGAACAAGATTGGTGTAGTCTGTAATTCCATAATCTGCGAGCTCTTTTACAAGTTTAGTATTCACCACAACGTGTGCAGGATCCGATAAAAATTGGGCTACAAAAAAGCCGCCCATCAACACGCCGGTAACAAAAAATAAATTCCAGGCTTCTTTTTTCCAGTTGTATTGAAAAAAAGGAATGCCTGCAGGCATACAGGCTGCACACATATGCCGCAGGGATGAACTGATACCAAATGCTTTATTACCAAGAATTAAAAGGAGGGGCACCATCAGGCCAATTAAAGGACCGGATACATACCAGGGCCAGGGTTGTTTTAAAACATCTATGATAATAAACAAAGAATGCCGGCAATTGTGCCGGCATATCCAATTGTTTTTAACACTTAAAAATTTTCTTTCAGCTTTTTAACGAGTTCGGTTGCAGGTACCACACCGCTTTGTCTCCATACTACCTGTCCCTTTTTGAAAATTAATAAAGTGGGTACAGCGCTCACATTATATACCGCCGCCGTCTGCTGATTTTTATCAATGTCCACTTTAATGATGCTGGCACTGTCCTGTACTGCATCTTTTACCTGCCGAAGCACCGGTGCCATCATTTTGCAAGGGCCACACCATTCTGCAAAAAAATCCACCAGTACCGGTTTTTCGCTATTGATCATTTCACCAAACGTCATGATTTTGTTGTTTTAGTTTTTTCAAAAATGGCTGAAAATAAAAAGCCACCCATCATGGCTCCATACAATGTACTGTTCAAAGGTTTTGAAGTGATCATACAAGAACCGGACGAACAGCCTATAAACTGCCAGTAGAGGAACCCAAGCAGGGAGCCAACAGCAACACCGGCAACGACGGCTTTGTTTTTATTAAACCACTTCTTCATAGGTCGTTTCCTCCATTTTTTTTGAGCTGGTATTAATGGTATAACCACAACCTGAGCCAGCACAGCAACCCATATTGAATAATGCAAGGGAACTAAAAAGAACACCAGCTATTGCAAACAGCCAGTCTGCCGCATATAAACCCTGCACAAATATTGCCAGTCCCACAATCAATCTTACTGCCCTCATCCAATTCCAGCCATTTACTATTCGTGCTTTCATATTGTTACTTTTTAACTTTGCAGGTATTGATACCTATCAAAGGATATAAAGGACAAAAACTTACCAGGCTGGTCAATACAAATACACCCGCTAATACAAGCAATACGATGCCGAAAGTTCCGGTAACGGTATCAGTAAAATACAGCCCTGCAAAAATTGCTGCCAGTAACAGGCGTATCATCCTGTCTGCTGAACCCATGTTTTTTTTCATAACAGTTTATTTTGTGTTTAATAATTTCTCTACCGTGCTGATGCTTCCACCATCAACAATATTTTTAAATCCCTTTTTTTCAAGCAAAACCTTGGCTGCCATACTCCTTGCACCGCTTCTGCAGTAAACAACCACGGGTTTGTCTTTTTTTAATACCTGCACCTGGTTGCCCAGCCTGTCTACAGGAATGTTGACAGAGCCTTTTATATGGCCGGATGCAAATTCACCGGGGCTACGGACATCAATTAATAGGGCACCTGCTGCAAGTGTTTCCTTCAGTTTTGTATTATCTTCTGTGGTGAACAACTTCTTTAATAAACCCAACATAATTTTTAAATTTTACTATCCATTCAATAAGCCAACGCAAATATGTAAAAGCCACTTCACTGTACAAACCCAGGCATTAAACAGTTTGTATACAAAATTGATGCTTGTATTTTGCGTCCAGGGTAACTTTTGTTACAATCGGGAATATTGGTTTTCCCTTGAAAATCACTTACTACACAACAATTTTATTCCTTATCTCACAAAACCGCCCTGCCTCCCTTTTTACCGCCTGCCGTATCTTTGCAGCCGGAGAAAAAGACATGAGCAAAAAAGGAAAAGTTTTGGTAGCAATGAGCGGCGGTATAGACAGTACCGTAGCCGCATTGATGCTTCATAAAGAAGGGTATGAAGTGGTGGGTATTACTATGAAAACCTGGGATTATGCCACCAGTGTGGGAACAACGGGAAAAAAAGAAACCGGCTGTTGCAACCTCGATAGTTTTAATGACGCACGGATGGCGGCAGTGCAACATGGCTTTCCCCATTTTATTTTAGATATCAGGGAGGAGTTTGGAGATTTTGTGATCGAGAATTTTGTAGAAGAATACATAGCCGGACGCACACCCAATCCCTGTGTAATGTGTAATACGCATATTAAATGGAGGGCACTGTTAAAAAGGGCCGATGCACTGGGCTGTGAATTTATTGCAACTGGCCACTATGCACAGGTGCATCAGCATACAAACGGACGCTTTTTTATCCGCAAAGGAATCGATGATACCAAAGATCAGAGCTATGTGCTATGGGGACTGCAACAAGACCTATTGAGCCGTACCCTATTGCCACTGGGCACCTATCATAAAAAAGACATTCGCCAGATGGCACATGATTTTGGTTATCCCGAACTGGCCAGGAAAAATGAGAGTTACGAAATATGTTTTGTGCCAGACAATGATTACCGGGGTTTCTTGAGAAGAAATGTGGAAGGGCTGGAAGAAAGGGTGAATGGCGGAAATTTTACTGATAAAACGGGCAAGGTACTGGGCCAACATAAGGGCTATCCTTTTTATACCGTGGGGCAAAGAAAGGGGCTTGATATTGCCCTGGGCAGACCAGCATTTGTTACCCAAATAGACCCAGAAACAAATACGGTTGTGCTGGGTGATGAAGAAGACCTGATGGGCATTGAAATGAATGTAGCAAAGATCAACTGGATCAAATATGAAGGTGTTACAGAAGGTATGGAAGTCACCACTAAGATCCGCTATAAAGATAAAGGTGCTTTAAGCAACCTGTACACATACGAAAATGGGGTAAAAGTGCGTTTTTATGAGGATGTAAAAGGCATTGCCCCGGGGCAGAGTGCGGTGTTTTATGAAGGGGATGATGTAATTGGCGGTGGTATCATCCAACGCCAATAAACGGATGTAACCAGGATTAAGCAGCTTTTTACTACAACACAAGGTCTCCTTATTGAATCAATTTATTCTATGACAAAGAGAATTTTATCAGTGGTTGTTGCAGCAGTCATTTGTTTGACCAGCTGCAAAAAAGACCCTGAAGATCTGGGCCTTACACCAGTGAGTGAATATGCCCCGCTTGAAGTGGGTAAATACATTACTTACCAACTGGATTCAGTACGGTATATCCCTTTCACGCTTCAGCAGATCACCCTTAGCTACCAGGTAAAATTTATTGTGGATGGCCAGGTGTTAGATAACCAGGGCAGACCGTCTTACCGGATCGTACGACAGATACGTGTAAATCCAACCGATGCCTGGGTGCCAGACAACAGCTTTACTGCAACGCCCATTGACAATGGGTTTGAATTTGTAGATAACAACCTTCGCTTTTTAAAATTAAGAGGTCCGGTAAAGGACGGCTTTACATGGAAGGGCAATTCGTATATTAATACGACTTCTCAATACACTGATTTTGCTTATTTAGAAGGATGGGATTATATGTTTGATAGTGTAGGTGCACCATTAACGCTTGGCACCTTTAATTTAGACAATACCATTAAAATTGCGCAACGGGATGAAGTGATCGGTAATCCTGATGATCCCAATTCGTACAGTGAAATAAATTACGGTGTGGAGTATTATGCAAAGGGCATTGGCCTGGTATATAAAAGAATTTTCCATTCTGAGTACCAGCCGCCAACAAGTGCCGGGGCTATTGGCAGTTATAGCCAGGATAGCAGGGGTTATACACTAACGATGATCGATCATAATTAGAGTAGAAACCACTTTCAAAATAAAAAAATCCCCTGACAGTCAGGGGATTTTTTATTTGCGGAGAGTAAGAGACTTTACAATATATCAATTATTCTATTGAAAATCAATTATTTATGTTTTTTAAATTATTAATCGTGCTAAAACAGTGCTAAATTATCCTGATTTTTTGTATCTTTGACATAATGGATGAAGTCAATAAATACACATTCCCACGTCTGGCAAAAGGTAAGAAACCAATTAAAATTCCAAGTGGTTCGACACTGGAAAAAGAATGGGCAAAAAACAGCTGGTATGTTAACTATTCATTCAATGGTAAACAGTTTCGCATCAAGGGTGATATTAACCGAATTAAGGACCACAAAGAAAAAGCATATCAAGCCGAGGTCCTGTTACAAAGTATTAAGGATGACCTGAAAAATGGCTTTAATCCCAGTAAACCAGAAGCTTTTATAGCCCATATTACCCAAGAAAACATAATCTTATCCGATGCCGTTAAAATCTATCTGGAGGAACTCAAAACCTACGCCAGACCGAAAACTGTCGGCAGCTATGGAAGTAAATTACGCTATCTCATAGAGGCGTTTCCAGATAAGCAAGTGAAATCAATTACATCTACTGATATTGAAAAGTATATCCATGGCAAAATACATTCTTCAAAACCTGCCAAATTGTTTATTTATAATAAAAGTGTTGAACTTAATAAAGCAATACCGTGGACCCCATACACCGTTCGGGCTGCCAAAGGCATTTTTAGAGCCTTCTTCCAATGGTGCATCAAAAACAAATATTACACTGGTGAGAATCCAGCCTCAAAAATGGAAGCAAAGAAAATCCGTAGCGAGGTTGAGGCAAAACCCAGACATATTCCATTTACAAAAGAGGATATAGGTAAACTTATGAACTATCTGGATGAACAGGATAAACAGGTTGCTTTCTTTTGTAGGGTTATTTATTCGACTTGTCTTCGTCCTGCCGAAATAAGTAAATTACGAATAAAGGATATTGACTTTCAGAAAAATCAAATAATTGTACCGCTGGCGGCGACAAAAAACACAAAGAGGATTACAGTTGATAGAATTGATATTGAGCCAAACCTTTTGAAGGAATTTGAAAAGCTTACTGTTGAGAGCTACCCAAAAGATTACTTTCTAACCTCTCCTTCTGACACATTGATTGGCCCTAAGTCAATTGGTAGCAATAATGCCTATAAACGTTTTGCAAAGGCATTAAAAGCCCTGGAATTGCAAGGAAAGGGATATACCCTCTATTCCTTCAAACACTTTTCAAATGTGCAACGATTTCATAATGGCTGGACCCTTGCCGAAATTATGACGGCTAACAGACACAGCAGTATATCCATGACTGAAAAATATTTGAGGCACATCAACCGTGATACTGACATCAGCAAAAAAGAGGTACCAAGTATATAATAAAAAAGCGACCAACTGGCCGCTTTCTTTTTTATGAGGTCCCGTTATGCTGGTTCCATCACCTTTTTAACTTTTATAACGGTGTTTTTACTACAATCTGAAAGTTTGGCTATTTCCCTGTACGTGTAATTGTTTTTATTGAGCAGTTTTACTATCGTCTGGTACTTTGCTAATATTTCCTCTCTGGATTCGGTTGTACCCTTCTCACGGCCTTTATAGGTCCCTTTAAGCTTCGCAATCTGGATGCCTTCTAATTGTCTTTCACGTAAAGTTTGGCGTTCCATTTCACCGATATTGGCTAATACCGATACAATAAGTTTAAACGTTGGATTTTCTTTACCACCCACCAGTGATTCCAGCCCTAGATTATCAACTTTCAGGACCACACCCATTTTGGTGAAAATGTCAATCGTCTGTAACACGTCCAGCGTGGACCTTCCCAGCCTATCTATGCTGCTAACGCTAACGTAAGTTACTTCGCCCCTTAAAACACCATCCAGCAAATGCTGGGCTTCTGGTCGCTTCTCAAACGGTATGCTGCCGCTTATTTTATCAATATATAATTTCTCATCCTGATGCTGACGGACCAACTGGCGTTCTTCATTCTGCTTTAAACTGGAAACTCTAACATACCGTGCTTTCATTGTCGTTTTTTTTGTTGAAACAAATATAAGACTATTTTCCTAAAAGTACCAAATTTAGGGTGGTTATTTTTGGACCAATAGAAAACACGTGTTTTTTTTGTTCTAGCACGTTTTTACGTACCACAGTATGACTATAACCTAATTTTGGTCTGACAGAATAAATGCAATAGCGATTATTGCTCTGATAAAGTTATTTTTTTCTCATAACTCGAAACTGAATTAGTATTTGGGTTAAACTGCTTTAATACGCCTTATCCATTTTTTACGAAGTAAATCTATAAAATAAATTATCGGCAAACTGATAATCAACCCACTATAAACGGCTTTCCAAAGTTCTTCGTCTGTGGTTCCATTAATACTAGTATACATCAGTCCAATGCAAATCATCGCAACCACTGGATAAAATAATAGAAAAAATAAAACGTTTAAGCCTCTTATATCTTCTTTCATCTTTTGTTTGTTTCCGCTTGCCTTATATGAATTTCCTCTATAATTAACTGGCTCAAATGGTACTTCAATACCATCAGAAACTTCGTGAATATTGCTTGAACTGTTTTGATATTTTGAATATATTTTGTCTATAACAGCAGTGTCTTCGCTATATCGAGTAATTATACAATCCTTTAGTTGTTGAAAAGTAACATCATTAACCCGAAAACTAGCCTCTTTAAGGTACGCAAATTCTACTTTTCCTGATAGACTACGTGAATTTGCAATTTTTAAATAATCATCTTTGCTTAGAATATAGCGGTACCCGTCCTCTTCATAACTATTATCACGCCAGATATTGAAATATTTATCATAATGAGCTGCTATCGTGTGTCCATAAGGAATTGGCGTGGGTTTTAATCGACCATTATTATCTAATATAAGTTCAAGATTACCCGAATGGATTTGAACGTTGCGTAAATAATTCTTAAAATCAAATTCGCCTGTATTGACATTGTAATCAAAAGAAATCGAAAACTCAACTGAATTGTCGTAGTTGCTTTCAGTAAGTCCAAATTTTACTAAAGTATCAATTGGAGCATTATAAATCTCAAAACGACGAGTATCGTAATCGTATTTTTCACCAACTCTTTGCAGAATAAATAATTTTTTTTCCATATAATTTTTTAAATTATAGTATATTTCTATCAATACCTGAATTAAATCACACTAAAGCTCAATAAATTCAATTTCGTATTCACATGTCACCTTCATACAACGTATCTAACTCAAATAAAAGTTATCCGTAAGGCTAACTTCTTAGATGTAATCTCACATGCTTTACAAAGCCTCTTCTGACCAAACATAAAAATAGGGACTTTCAATTTGGATACATATGTGTATCCATAAAGTTTTTTTCATCAGACGATTTTTGGAGGGTGAAGAATCCTGCAAAAATCAAGGCATTTGGCGTTCATCTTAGAAGGTTGAGAGAGGAAGCCCAGATGAGCCAGCAGGACTTGGCTCATGCGGCTGACGTTGCAAAAATTACTATTCAACGGATTGAAAACGCAAAATACTCATCCACCCTTGATATGCTTATTACCCTTTCCAAAGCTCTCAAAGTACCTCTGAGAGACTTGATGGATTTTTAAAATTTTTCTGGGCCGATATATTTATCATTAAAGCCCCAAAATGGATAGCAAGGAAATACAAAACAATTTAAACCTCAAACAAACTGAATTATCCTACTCAAAGGATGCCGAAACCAGAAAAACTATTGAAAAGCAAATCAGCATCCTGCGGCTTAAACTGGAAATAGAGAAAATCAGGGACCGAATCGAATACCTTAACCAGAGATAGAAAAGGACCGTCTGAATTTCTCCGCTTCTTCTTCTAAGTTAGTACCCAGAATATCCCAATCATCCCCGTGAACGCCGTCTTTAACCATGTAGAATAAGGCTGCTTTGTATGGGTCGTAAAGTCTAAAATCTGACCTGTCATATTCAAAGTACAGGCTTACATCGTCTAGAATAGTTTGTAAAAGTGATTTATTAGAAACATATAAAACAAAATGATTGTGGTAGCCATTTCTATTGGCAAAGGGTTCTGTTGTAAAAAATAAACGAATATGGGTGCGGTCCCCATAACGCTCAATTAGTGTATCATAAAGCCCGTGCATCATCCGAAAGCAAGATTTTTTATTTCGCTCTGTTTTATAGGCCACTGTGCAGAAATAGGACCAATCCATATACCAAAGCCTCATTTGAAGCGACCCTGTGTCCATTAAGCTCCCAATGACATTTTTCATTGAGTTATTTTCCTGTCGTAATAATTTATTCTCATCAAACATGATTTCAGAATCAAAATATCTGGCATGTTCAATTGGGTAGTAGTTCTTTTTCCTGAATATAATTTCTGCTTGTAGTTCTGGATGTTTCTTATAGAATCTAAAAATTTTGCTTCGACTGACTTTTGTTCTGTTGATAAACTCATTTATTGGTTCGATTTTCATAGTTGTACATCATTTTACTGTTTGTTATTTAAAGGATACACGAAGCCCATACAAGGGTTTTATCCGTGTCTTTACAATTAAATAGTCAAAAAATTTAAAAAGTGTAGCTTTTTGAACCGTTTTCCCGAAATATTTTTTTCTGGAAGGTGTTTCAAAATGACACAAGCAATATTTTTCGGCTGGATTACATAGAAATATTTGTTTACACCATCATTGGCAATGGTACTAAAAGGTAATAATTGATATGTAAGCGAGGTAAATCAGTTACTTAAAAACAGTTTAGGGGGTCCCAGGGAGGGGGTATAGGTACAATCAGTAACGTGTAAAAAGCCATTCAGGAACAAAAAGGAACAATAAAAAAGGTCCAGAAGATAATCATTCTGGACCTGCATTTATTAATACCTTGTCAAATCGAATCTAATAACATCATTAAATTTCGACATACAGTTAAGCAATTAGTGGGTAAAGGGTAAAATAGCATTTCTATTTTATTTTCGGTTAGGCTGGACTTATTATCCGTATGCAATAACTCTCGTTCATATTTTCTAGTATATTTTTGCAAGATGAAAATAGGGTTAGTAATCGCAGAATTTGAATCCAGCTATTCAACTTCATTCCAGCATACAGCTAGGGTAAAGTATGGTGTTGATTTTAATACCAGCAACGTGGATACTTTGGGTTTAAAGCTTGAAGAATTAAAAGAGAGGCTTTTAAAAAACCAGTGTAAGGATGTTCATGTGGGACTGGAAATTACATTGGACCATGTAACCCATATTCAATACCTGTTTAATCAAATACTGGATAAGTATAAAGAATTATTTCATGTACAGCCCTCTAACAGGAAAATATATACTATCAACCAGAAGTTGAGGGAAGCCGAAACACCCTCACCGACAGATATTGCAAAAGAGGCTTTGACACAAATTCTTACACCAGAAAAACCAACCCGACAAACTAAGTTACAACGCATAAAGGCAGAGGCACAAAACCTTAGTAAAAGGCGTGTATTGGAAGCAATTAAGAAAAACAATGCTAGAAACCAGTAAGAAATAGTGCTAAAACGGTGCTAAACACCATTAGACGTAGAGTTTTAAAAAATATTAAACAATTGATAATCAATAAAAAATGCCCCATGATTAGGGACATTTTCTTGTTGCGGAGAGTAAGAGATTCGAACTCTTGATACAGTTTCCCGTATACACACTTTCCAGGCGTGCTCCTTCAACCACTCGGACAACTCTCCTTTTTTAACGGGCAGCAAAAATAGCGTTTCACTTCCTATACGCCGAATATTTTTTGCGCATTGGCTGTAGTAATAGCAGCCACTTCCTCCACCGGCACATTTTTGATCTCTGCGATCTTGTTCACCACATACTCCAGGTAGCTGCTTTCATTGCGTTTGCCCCGGAAAGGAATAGGAGTAAGATAGGGCGCATCGGTTTCTAATACCAGGTGCTCGAGCCCGATATGCTGCAGGGTTTCCTGCAAACCGGCCTTAGGGTAGGTTACCACTCCCCCAATACCAAGGTAAAATCCAGCGTTGATGATCTGTTCTGCACTTTCTACACTACCGCCAAAGCAGTGAAAAATACCTCTTACTCCTTTTGGCACATACTCTTTTACAATGTTGATGGTTTCCTGCATGGCATTACGGGTATGGATCACAATGGGCAGCTCGTAGTGAATGGCCCAGTCTATTTGCAAGCGAAACGCTTCTTCCTGCTCTTTTACGTGGGTTTTATCCCAATAATGATCCAGCCCGATCTCCCCTACTGCGGCAAACTTTCTTTTTGCCAGCCATTCTTCCACCAGCTTTAATTCGTCTTTGTAATTGTCTTTTACATAACAAGGATGCAGGCCCATCATCGCAATACATTTTCCGGGGAACCGTGCTTCCAGCTGAAGCATGGCATTAGTAGCACTACTGTCAATAGCAGGTAAATAGAACTGCCGCACCCCCTTGGTTTCGGCTCTTTGAATAACACTTTCTATCTCCGCTGCAAATTCTTCAGAATAAAGATGACAGTGGGTATCTATTAAAATCATTTTCTAATCTTTTAAAACAACAAGTGGCAAAAAATACCATCCTGTGTGCTGCCAATCACTAAATACGGGCATTCCGACCCCAAAAATACTTAACAAATTATTTGGATTTATCAAAAATCAAACTATCTTGCAACCAGTTTTCATAGGGTACGGATTAAAAACGGGCCAGAGTTTCTACTCCGGCCCAATTTTTTTATATGACCTTCCCGGTTTTTACTGCATAATTTGCAGTTTATCCCCCGTTATTTTTTCAAATTGAAAGCCCTTAGCTGAAAAATACTCCAGCACCCGGGGCAAAACGTATTCCAGCCGCTCAAATGCCTTGGTACTGTCATGAAATATTACAATGGAACCTTGGCCGGTATTCCGCAGCACATTGAGCAGGCATTGTTCCTTTGTAAGCGATGGATCAAAATCACCACTTAGTACCGACCACATGATGGGTAACATCCCCTTTTCCTTTAATAATTTGAGTTGAAATTTGGTTGCCCTCCCATACGGTGGCCTGAACAAAGGGGAGTCAATCCTCTTTTTTGCCTGTACAATATTATCCATGTATACCGCGTCTGCTGTCTTCCAGCCATTGAGGTGATTGTAGGTATGATTGCCTGTTGTATGGCCGGCGTCCAGTATCTCTTCATAGATAAAAGGATACTCTTCTATATTCTTACCAATGCAAAAAAAAGTAGCTTTTGCATGGTACTTTTCTAACTGCTCCAGCACAAAGGACGTGGCTACCGGGTGCGGACCATCATCAAAGCTGAGGTAAATTTTTTTTTGCTGCCCGGGCATCTGCCACACACATTCTGGATACAGCTTCTTCAGCCACCAGGGCGTTTTTACAAAATAAAACATGTGGCAAATTACAGAAGGGTTGGCAACCTGCATTCATTTTTACCAACTCCTTCATAAAAAGGCAACTATGTCTTTAAAATTGGGAAGGTGGGCAGTGGCGTATATCTTTGCGCCATGTTTAATAAAATAAGAGTAAGATTTGCACCCAGCCCCACCGGCGGGCTTCATTTAGGTGGTGTAAGAACCGTGTTGTTCAATTACCTGTTTGCCAAAAAACAGGGTGGTGATTTTATTGTAAGAATTGAAGACACGGACCAAACCAGGTTTGTGGAAGGCGCAGAAGAATATATTTTCAAATGCCTGGAATGGTGTGGACTGGTACCCGACGAAAGTGTTGTACATGGAGGCGAACATGCGCCGTACCGCCAAAGCGAAAGAAAACAATTGTACCGCCAGTATGCGGAACAGTTAGTAAAGGATGGGCATGCATACTATGCATTTGATACTACCGAAGAACTGGAAGCCATGAGAGAACGGCTCAAAACTGCCGGCAGCAACAGTTTGCAATATGACCATCACGTACGTATGCAAATGAACAACTCACTGCGCCTGTTACCCGAAGAAACACAGGTCTTGCTGGATAAAGGAACACCCTATGTGATCCGCATAAAAGTGCCGGCCAACGAGTTTGTTTCTTTTACTGACATGATACGGGGAGATATTGAATTTGATACCAATAACGTGGACGATAAAGTGCTTTTAAAAGCCGATGGCATGCCTACTTATCACCTGGCCGTGGTGGTGGATGATCATCTGATGAAGATCAGTCATGCTTTTAGGGGAGAAGAATGGCTGCCCAGTGCGCCGGTGCATATTTTGTTGTGGAAGCATTTGTTTGGTCTCGACAATATGCCCCAATGGGCGCACTTGCCGTTAATTTTAAAACCAGATGGCAATGGCAAACTCAGCAAAAGGGATGGAGACAGGCTTGGTTTCCCGGTGTACGCTATGGATTGGACCGATCCAAAAACAAATGAATTGACCAAAGGCTTTAAAGAAATTGGTTTTTTACCAGAAGCATTTATCAACCTCTTGGCAGTACTCGGATGGAATGATGGTAGCGAGCAGGAAATATTTAGTTTGGAGGAACTGGTTGAAAAGTTCAGTATCGACAGGGTGCATAAAGGCGGCGCCAAATTCGATTTTGAAAAAGCCAAATGGTTCAACCAGGAGTGGATAAAGAAGTTACCGGTTTCCAGTTTTCAGTTTACAGTTAAGGAGCATTTTGCAGCCAATGGTATTACAATACAGGACGATACCTATTTTGTAAAAGTATTGGAATTGGTAAAAGACCGTTGCAGTTTACTGAATGATTTTTTCACGCAGGCATCTTTCTTTTTCAAGGCACCAGCCAACATTGATATTGACTCTATCAAACCAAAATGGGATGAAAAGAAGCAATTGTTTTTTGCAGAACTGGTAAGGGCCTATAAGCTAATGCCGGTATGGGAACATACGGAGCTGGAAAAAGAACTAAAAGAGATCGCTGCTGCCAATCAATTAAAACCGGGAGAACTGATGCTGCCCTTCAGGATCATGCTGGTTGGCGGTAAGTTTGGCCCGGGGGTTTTTGATATTGCAGGAATGATCGGAAGGGAAGAAACCATTCAAAGGATTGAACATACGCTATCGATTATAGGATAAACAATTAAAAAATAAGCGGCAGTTTTTGCCGCTTATTTTTATTCTCCCGGTAATGCATACCAGCGTTTATATAATTTTCGGAACACCGGCTCGAGCAACAGCATAAAAATTACAATGCCTCCCAGCTCCGCATAAAATAAATATTGTGATTGCCGCTGGAACAACCCTTCATCCACAATCATATTTTCCCGGTTGTAAGTCTGCAATAATTTAAAATACAAACCCACTGCTGTTAGTGGAATAAAACTGGTGATGACCACCGTAAAGTTTAAAGCGATACCCTGCACCGCAGTTCTTACGGCAGCCGTTTTTATTAACCCTGCCAGCAGGAAAAACAGCGCATAATACAATAAGATAAAGATAAATACCGCTGCTTCATCACCGTTGAAAACCGCAACACAAATGGCAGTACCAATCAGCAATATCACCCCGGCAAACAAGGAGAGAAAAAATGTTTTTACCGTACTGCTTCTAAAAACAAATAATAACAGGGTGATGATAAAACTGGTATAGAAAAAGATCCTCACCACCTCATCCTTACCATTTTTCCACCAGTATTTTTTTCGGGCAATATTTTCAATACTATGAGTGATCTCTCTCAGGAAATATTTCTCTTCTATGATCACTGAGTAGGTTTTGTCCAGGCTGTTGCTTTCCTCATAATGCAACAGCGAATATTTCTCATCCAGTTGTTTCATCCGCTTTATCAAAGCTGTTCTGTCAGGCTGCCTGTAATTTTTTATAACCCGGTTATAGATGTCAAAAGAGCTCAGTACAGGTGTGGGTGAATTATTAACAGCGAAATAGGCACCTGCAAGCGCATATTCGGGACAGTTATATACAATATAGATAGAATCAGTGAGTATTTTTGTACTGTCTTCCTTTTCCAGCCTCGAATAAAAAACAAGTGAATCGGTTTGTATATTGTAATGGGGCCGGTAATCAGCCATGGCATCGTCTGCTTCCATTGCAACAACACTATCCATATACGCTTCATCCCCATCTGCACTGGTTCGTTCAACCATGCTTACTTTTCTTTTTACCAATTCAAATGTATCCACACCAAATTCCTTGGGCAACAGGTTATACTCCAACTGGCAAACCGACAGGTTTATTTCATTAATATCATCCACCAGTTCATGATCGTTGTAAGAGTGATTGGCAACTGCACAGTCAACAATAAAAGGTATAAATACGGTAAAAAGCATTGTGCCAATACTGATAAAATACAATACAAACATTTTAAGGCCTTCCCAGGCATGCCAGTTGCCAAACCGCTTGAACACATTGAAGCGAAGCAAATAAATAAGCCATATCACAAAACCTGTAAAGGCGGTCAGACCAATAAAACCTGACCATACTTCTGCATGACTTGACCTCCTGGCATCAGCAAATGCGGAAAGGCAGAATAAGGTGACAATGGCAATAACAATGAGGGCATAGTATATTACCAGGTGGGTACGGGCACTCCATGCTGCCGGTGTATGTTTCAGCAGCCAGCTGTCAAACTTTTTTAAAAAGGATGGAACCAGGAATCGCTCTCTCATAAGATAATGGTAAGGGTGTTAGAAGAAACGTTTTGTACTGTATGTAATGTCGCGGAAATAGGTAAGAGGGATACCAGCCTGCACCAGTATCGCAATCATTTCCTGCGCTGTGTAAGCGGAAGAAACAGCGGTGTAAAAACCACCATTGTATTGTATCCCGGCCTTATCCCTTCCTAATAGCTGCTGCACCATATCCCTTTCGGCGGTGGTTTCAAACTCCACTGCATTGCTGGTGATTGTTTTCTCCCTGTCGTTGCTGCTGTAGACACAGTTGCCTTGCTTTATGAATATAACGGTATCGGCTACCTTTTCCACCTCATGCAGTTGCTGTGAACTTAAGATGATACCCATTGGGTTATGCAAACCCTTGGCCATAAAGATAAGATCACTTAGTATGGTCTGCTGTGCATTGATATCCAAATTGGCCAATGGTTCATCCAGTATCAGCAGTTTGGGTTTTTGCAGTAATATCCTCGCTATTTCAAAACGGGTGCGGTAGCCACTGCTGATCTGGTTCCAGGTAAGATGAGCATAGGTTGTAAGTCCTAATCTTTCCAGCATAAAATCCACCATCAGGTCATTTTGGGCGCCATACACACCGGCAATGGATGCACTAAAATGTAAGTTGTCTTTTAACAATCCATACCAGCGTGGAATCCGCTGCGGAATAAACGCAATATGGTTTTTTATTTCATAATACCCGGGATTATTAAGCAATTGGTATTTCACTTCACCTGCGTCTATGGACAACTGGCCTGCGAGACAACGAAGCAGGGTTGTTTTACCATTTCCGTTTTCTCCCACTACACCCAGCACATCACCCGTACGCAGACTAAGACTGATGGGTTTTAAACTAAAATTACCCCGCTTGTAATTTTTGCTGATATTGCCTGCTTTCAGCAAGGGCTTTTTTTCAGCGATGGCCGTGCTTTGCATTGCTGCAGCCCTTGACAATATCTCTGTGGCCCTTTCTGTAAAATGTGGTGGCAGTTGCTTTTCTTCTTTCCGGGTGCTGTAAGTCCGGCTCCATTGAACAGACTCTTTTATGATCTCCTCATCGCCTGTATCAAGACAAGTATCAAGGGTTCTTCGTACAGCCAGGGAATAATCCTGGTGTTTCAGGTAGTCAACAATCTCCTGTACATTGCTGGTATTCATCAAATGAAAATATGCTTTTTTTATACTGGTTAAACAGGCTGGTTATTTTTTTAACGAATAAAACTACATTTACAGCCTGTATAAAACAATGCTCCCATGAACAGTAAACAAAGGCCGATAAGAGTATTAGTTGCTAAAGTAGGTTTGGATGGCCACGACCGGGGCGCCAAAGTAATTGCTACTGCCCTGCGGGACGCCGGTATGGAAGTGATCTACACCGGCCTGCGCCAAACTCCCGAAATGGTGGTGAATGCAGCTTTACAGGAAGATGTGGATGCCATTGGCGTGAGCATCCTGAGTGGCGCTCATAATACCGTATTCCCCAAGATCATGGGCCTGATGAAAGAAAAAAATATGACCGATGTGCTGGTAACCGGCGGCGGTATCATTCCGGATGAAGACATGGAAGAGCTGAACAAAATGGGCGTAGGCAAATTATTCCCGCCCGGTACTACCACGGCTACCATTGTTGACTACATCAGGGAATGGGTAAAAGACAACCGCCCTTTTTGAGTTTCTTCCATAAAAAGTTTTACATTTACACAGCTGCTTACTCATCTGATCCTTTTTCCTCTGAAATCCGGCTCCCCCTTTGTAACTATTGTCTATTATTTAAACTGAACGTATGAAATCTGCTTTTACTCTAAGCGTAGCCTTTGTATTCGCTGCCCTGTTTTCGTTTAAACAATCCACTGCCCAAAACTCGCTGTTGGTAAACTTTGGCAGCAACAGCTGTAACAGCAGTGTACCATTTTTCTCGCTGATAAAAAATCCCCTGTCGCCAACACCCCAGGCTATTGCCAGTTGTGATGTTTCGCAGCAGCAGGCAAATTATTTTTCGGTGTTTATTGCGTACAATCCGCTTAATAACAGGATATACCTGGCTGATATCAAGAATGGTATCAATACCAATATTTGGGTGATGGATATGGGCTTGCCTGGTACTATTACCTGCCCGGCCAGTATACCGGTTGCGCCTACCTATTCTTACAACTATGTGTCTAATAATTTTGAATTTGACAATAACGGTGACCTATGGTCTTTTTCCAATTACAACAGCATAACCGGTCAGTGCAGTATTGATAAATTTGATGTGGACAATGGTGCGGTACTCAGCAGCAAAACAATACAGTTTCCGGCTGGTAATTTTCCAACTACCATACAAAGCGGTGACCTTACCATATTACCCAACGGAAGAATGTTTGCCGTACTGGGAAATGGCACTTGCAGGCTGTATGAGATCACTAATTATAATACTCCAGGCGGTGTTGCCACGGCCACCTTTTTAACACTGATGCCAAAAGACTGTTACGGTATCGCCTACCTGAATGGGTTACTGGAGATTACCGGGATGAACTTTAGCGGCTCTTGTTATTATTATGACTATAATATTGCCAGCAACACACTCGGCACTGAAAAAATATTTCAAAATGGTGAATCACCGATAGACAATACCAGCCTGACACCTGCGCTGGGCTGTACTAAAAGATTGTTAAGTGCTACCAGCGTAAACAGTAATACCACAGACCTTGTGTATGAAATTTATCTCGAAAACCTGGGCAATGTGGTGCTGAATAATATCAACCTTACGGATGACCTGGCCAGAACTTTCGGAGAAAACAATGTTTCAAATGTGAGTGTGTCTTTTGTACCAGGCGCCAATGTTTCCAATTTGTCTTTGAATCCTTCTTATAATGGCACCAGCAATACTTCTTTGCTATTACCAGGACAAAACTTAAAAAATAAAGTACTGGCCAATAGGGACTACTATTTAAAGGTACAGTTAAGCTGCCGTGCCAGCAACCTAACTCCTTCAACCACTTATCTCAACTCAGCTATTGCCTCAGCCAATATAGGTGCAGCAAGCCCCTTCACAACGGTGTCGGTAGCTGATTCCTCCAATAATGGTGATTCAACTTTTACCGACCCCAATAAAAATGGCAATTCAAGTGATATTGGCGAGAATGCACCAACCCCATATAGTCTAACTGTATTACCTGTACGCTTTATCAGTGCGGCAGCTTCATTGATCAATCAAAACAGTGCCCTTGTAAAATGGCAGGTAGCAACGCCCATGGTAAATGCTGCCGGTTTCATCATTGAATTCAGCAGGGATGGAAGAAGCTGGAACAAAGCCGGAGAAATGAATATTGATAATTTGAGCAAGGGCAACTGGCAATTTACGCATTCGGGTATCCCAACAGGCAACCTGTACTACCGCATTAAACAAACAGATATTGATGGCAGTTTTACATACAGCCGTGTGGTGCTGGTAAAAAATAAAACCAACAGCGGTTTTGTGGTATATCCCAATCCTGCTGGCACATTCGTTGCCGTTAGCAGCTCAGCGGAAGTTGTGAACAAAGCAACCCTGCAGTTGATGGATGCCACAGGACGACTGCTGGCAAGCAAACCCATTACCTCCTCCAACGAAGAGATCAATACAGCATTGTATCCCAATGGCACTTACCTGCTGCGGATCGTTACAGATGTAGAAACGTCAACTTATAAAGTGATCATACAACACTAATAAAATTGAGTGGGCGCAAATAATAATTGTTTGCGCCTGCAGCTTCAAAGCCAGCAAATGAGTTTTCAATTAAAAACAGTATTGATAAGTTTTGCAGCAGCATTGGTACTGGCCGCTTTATGGACAGCAACTGACGCCGCCATGAGGGCCAATGATTTTATGATGGCTTTTGGACTGATTGGATTCTTTGGCGGTATAACAGAGATCGTGGCAGGTCTTTTTCTGTTGCTGGCTACAGATAAAAAATATGCCCAGGGCTTTTTACTGAGTGGCGGCCTGCTGATGGTGATCGGCTTTGCTGCCTGCACGGCCGGCATCAGTGGTACAACCTTCCGTTAAACCTTGTTCATCATATTCAATATTACATCTGCGTCAGGGCAATTCAGCAAATATTTTTCCCTTTCGTTTTTGCTGCACACACCGGGATAATCCCCTTCTTTATATTCGAGATCTTCAATGATCTGAAAATGGAGGTGTGGCGGCCAGTCGCCGTTTTCGGCTGTTTCGCCAAAATGACCAATTACTTCTCCCCTGTTCACGTACTTGCCTTCCTGCACTGCGGCGAGGTCAGCCAAACTAACGTGACCATATAGGGTATAAAATGAAACGGTTTCAATTTGATGAAGCAAAATGATAGTAGCGCCATAATCACCGAAGTTGTTGTTGAAGGCAAAACTATGTACCATGCCGCCGAGGGGAGCATATACCTTAGTGCCTGCTGGTCCCCATATATCAATGCCGAGGTGGATGGAACGGATCGACTCCCCTGAATCTCCCCCGCCAGCTGGCGGGGACACTTGAGACCCTGCCGTTGCAAAGAGCGGGCTTCGTTTATACAATATGCGGTCTTCGTTGTAGCCACCGATACCATAGGTATACCCTTCTAATTTCTTATTGATATACCAGGCAAAATGTTTGGTATAAGAAATGATGTCATTGGTAAGCTCTGTATTGGCTGCCGTAAAATCCATTGGCAGCAGTTTATCTGAGTCAGCTTTAAAGTCCACCACCGGGTGGTAAGTGCTTTGATAATGCAGTAACGTATTGTAAAGACGGGTGTTCATGGAGTGAAGGTAATGAGAGTGGGTGAGAAGCGAATATTAAACATTGATGAAGGCAGAGAAGTGGTAAAAGAGAGGAGTGGTGGCACGCAGAGTGGCGGAGGCCGCAGAGTACCGGAACTGTGGCACACAAGTGGAGGAGGACCCAGAGCAGCGAGGAATCTGTCTTATGTTTTACAAATACTGCTGGCGCATTTATTGCAGCACAAAAAATAAAGATCTGTATGAAAATGATAATGGGCTTTGTCTTCATCCTGGCAACTATCCTCTCCTGCTCTTCCACCCAGCCGTTGCCTGCTGCCGATCCTGTTTCCATCAGCAAGGCCATCGACAGTGCCCGCTGGCAGTTTGTACCCACGCAGGCAATGCCCCTGGTTGGCCGTACCCGGGTGGTGACCAGCGATTTTGTTTTTCAATACAGTTCTAAAAAAATAATGAGTTACCTGCCCTATTTTGGCAAGGCCAATGTTGGTGCCAATATTATGTCGGGCAAGGGACCACTTGATTTTACCTCCGTTGATTTTATCGCAGAAACATTACGCCCAAAAGAAGGCGAATGGCATGTGAGCATTAAACCCAAAGACTACAGCGAAGTACAGCAGCTGAGTTTTAACCTGTATAGTAATGGCAGTGCCACGCTGGATGTGATCATGACCAACCGAAGTGCGATACGGTTTACGGGGAGGGTGCAGGCAATGAAATGATACTTGGTATTTGGTACAATGAAACAGCTTCCTTTTGGAGGCTTTTTTATTGTATGGAAGTACGAAGATGGTCTGTTGAGTGCCAGTTTAAAACTAACTGCTTTCTGATTGCAAAAAGAAGCTTCAACTCCCCCGGTTCAACATGTCAGTCATCTCACGCAAAGACGAGGAGAACAACAACCTCGCTGTAAGTTTTACAAATGCTCCCTAACCACCGATGAAAATTGCTGTAGTCTCCCAAAAATTTCACATCTTTCACAAAAAATTCTTATGCCCCGATACCAGCAATCTTTTTCCATTTACAAGGATATTGAAACCTCTCTCCTGGTGGCCTACCAGGCATTTACCGATTTAGGATGGACATTGGAATATGCCGGTGATACGTCCATTGCAGCCTCGCCGCCGGCTGTATTTAAAACCAAAGACTTTTTGGTGGTTTGCCGTGAAGCAAACGGTGTATTGATTGCCGAAAGCGAAATGCTGAATAACGAGGGCTTTGACCTGCTGAAAAAAAATAAAAAGAACACGAACAAATTTATAGAGGCTTTTTCTACAGCGCAATTAACATCCGCACACGTACTCGCCCGGCACAAGGAAGCCCTTGATACCCTGCGCCAGTACACCCAACAACGGGCCGAACAGGAAATAAAGGATGCAGAGGAAGTAAATGCCGCCTTTAATCTTCATAACAGTAACCTGTATCTTACTTACAGTATCATCGGCATCAATGTGCTGCTATTTGCACTCATGGCTTTCAATGGCGCAGGGTTATTTGAACCGGATGGATGGGTACATATCCGCTGGGGCAGCAATTACACGCCCTTGACCCTAAGTGGCGACTGGTGGCGTTTGATCTCCAGCATCTTTATTCATTTTGGTATTATTCACTTGCTGATGAATATGTATTGTCTTTATACAATTGGTGTGTACCTGGAACCATTCCTGGGCAAGCAGCGTTTTCTAACCGCTTATCTATGTACGGGTGTGCTGGCTGATATTGTAAGCCTTTGGTGGCACACAGAAGACATCAATGGAGCAGGTGCGTCGGGTGCTGTATTTGGAATGTATGGTGTATTCCTGGCTTTGCTTACAACAAAGCTGGTACCGGCTTCCATCCGCAAATCATTATTACAGAGCATCGGGATTTTTATTGTGTACAACCTGGTATATGGTATGAAAAGCGGGGTGGATAATGCAGCACACGCAGGTGGCCTCATAAGCGGATTTATAATTGGATATGCTTTTGTACCCATAATACACCGGGAGAAAAACGGGCAGCCATTAAAATGGATAACCTTTGCAATAGTGGCACTAACGGTGGGCATTACAGCTTTTTACCTGCTGCAGCATTCCGTATCACAAAAAGAAAGAGAGCAGGCAGTCGCCAGTGTAAAAGAAGCCAGTTACCGCGACAATGAAAAATTCTATACCGTGCTGCAGCAGTTTGATGACCATAGTGCGATGGTATATAAAATCCTGACCGATTCAGCTTTAACAAACCTGACTTTAACGCAAAAGATAGACCAGGAAGCCTTGCCAGGCTGGCAAAAACTGGAACTGATGTTTAAAGAGACGAATGCTTATGATATTTCTCCGGGTGCACATGAAAAAGCTGCCGTGCTTAGCGAATACATTGTTCTGAGAAAAAAGGAACTGGAGATCATTAAACAAATTGCGGTACAGGGAGAGCTTCCGGAATTGATAGAACAATTAAATGACAACAGGACTGCAAGCAGTGCGTTATTTGAAAAAGTGGTGCCCACAAAAGAATAATGATTGTACCTGCAATAACTGGTGCTGTTAAAATAAAGCAGGTATCAATCAATACAGATTATTGCTCAATAAAAAACTGCCGTGCAGCCACGGCAGTTTTTAATTAAACCTGGTATTATTATTTCTTTGGTTGAAAACCAGGGTGCCCGCATTGCCACAAAACAAATGCAAACTGGTCGGCAAAGTTGGAAAAGGTAACGGTTTTGTCTTCTGTAAAATGACCATTGTCATAATTCACTTTCATCAATACCGGTTTGCCGGAAGTGCTGTTGTTTTGCATGGCGGCAGCAAACTTACCGGGCTGCCAGGCAATCACCCTGGAGTCATTCCAGCCGGCTACACAAAGTACAGCGGGGTAAGCCGTATTGGGTTGTACATGCTGCACACCATCCATTTCATACAAGGCACGGCATTCCACGCTGTCGGTAACCGTACCAAATTCAGGAATATTTACCGGGCCATTGGCACCAAATTCCAGCCGCAGGGCATTGGCACATCCTACATTACAGATAGCTGCGGCAAATAAGTCGGGTCTTTCTGTGATAGCCCTTGTAATGAGAATGCCACCGGCGCTGGTGCCGGTGCCAGCCATTTTTTCTTTACTGGTATAACCCTGTGCCACCATGTATTCTGCACAACTGATAAAGTCTTTCCAGGTGTTGGGTTTGGTGGTTTTGTAACCGGCCCTGTACCAGGCTTCCCCTTTTTCGCTGCCGCCCCTTACATGCGGTATTCCGATCACCACCCCCCTAACCGCCAGCGCATTTTCTCTTACACTAAACCAGGGTGTGGAGCTGGAGCCATAGGCACCATAGGCATCCAGCAGGCAGGTATTGGAGCCATCGAGTTTGGTTCCCTTTTTATAAATGATCGACAGCGGAATCATCTCTCCATCATGCCCCTTCACTTCCACTTCTTTTACCTCCAGGTCTTTATACTTTGCAGGATACACGGGAGGTTTGTTGAGCAGGCCGGGTGTAAAAGCATTGGTGGCAGCATCAAAATCAAACTCTGTGTAAGGCTTTATCCAGGATGTGATACCAACCCTGCAGCGGTTGGTTTTACTGTCTGTTACAGAAATATCCACGGTTCCTGAAAAAGGAAGTTTAACTGGGGTGGTTTGCTTTGTTCTTAAATTGTATTTGCTCACATGATTATTGATGCCATCACTGTGCACTATCAGCAGGTAGTCTTTGCAGTTAGTAAAGTATTCCAGCGTTTGGTTGTTTTTTTCCGGGGCGATCACCGTGGCATTTGACCAATTGGGATTGCTGACAGGAGCCGAAATGAGCTTATAATTTTTTGCATTGCTATAAGTGATGCCATAAGCTGTATTACCAATTACACCAAAACTCCGTACCAGTTTATCTTCTGCCCTGCATAAAGGTTTCCAGTTTATTTTCTTATTATTTAGCTCAGCAATGGGCGCAGAATAGGCCACTATCTCGGGTTGCACACTGCCGGTACCGGAAAAAATATATTGGGGTGCATCCTTAGATAGATAAACAAAAGGATATACAGCCGGTTCGATATTCAATTCGGGATAACTGCCATTGCTGAAGAAATCGATATCATTTTCCTGTACATCACCCACTTTGTGCATTTTGCTTTTAGGATTCAGGCGGGAGTTGGGATCTTTATTGTCTGCATTCTGTATCCACATATAGCAAAAGCTTTTGCTGTCGTAGGTCCAGGTATTAAATCCTGCGCTGGGGAAAACAGAGTCTTTTAAAAACTGCCTGGTATCCACATTCATTACTTTTATCACATCCACTTCGGCTCCTTCCTGTGTGTAAGAGATGGCTATTTTTTTTCCATCAAAACTTGGTATGCCCGAGCTGAGTGTGAGCGTTTTGCCGGCGATATAAGCAGAGGGGTCAAACAGTAATACCTCTTTCCCGTTCATGCCTTCCCGGTAGTAGAGTTTGCCTACTTTTTCACCGGGCATTGTTTTGCGGTAAAAAAGCCTGCCGCCTTCATACATCACATTGCGTATCCTGGCTGGCTGCAGTTTATCGAGTTGCACCCATTCGGCAATCAGTTCGTCCCTGCCATTGAGATTATTGAGGATGGAGTTGGTATAATCAGCCTGCGACTTAAACCAGCCGCTTACCTCCGGCTCACTGATATGTTCCATCCAGCGGTAAGGATCATGGTAGGTAACGCCAAAATAAGTGTCGGAACTATCCACGGTTTTGCTGGGTGGATACTTGTATTGTGCAGCGGCTGTAACTGCAAAACAAATTACAAGCGAAAACAGGAAATGCTTTTTCATGATTGGGGATCATTTTTATGTTTGGAAATAACTGGCTGGTCAAGTTACAATTAAAGCGCATATATAAAGCAATCAATTTTTACCTGTATTGTATTTCCATGGGAAAACAACTGCCATCCTTGTGAAAAACTGGCTATTCAAACTACCACTGGCAAAAATATTTATGGGATAGGGTTCGGTGATTGCGGAATTTGAATTAATTTTCTGTACTTGCTTTTACAAAGATCCATATAACATTACCAGTTTCTAACCATTACCACATACACTTTTAACCAGCATACCATGACCCCACAATTCATCCCCGGCATTTACAACTACTGCGACCGCTGGTGTGAGCGCTGCACCTATACCGGCCGCTGCAGAAATTTTGAAGGCCCGCTTACAGAAAAGACCGACGTCAATAACGAAGAATTCTGGAACAGCATTGCCAGCAATTTTGCGAAGACAAAAGAACTGCTGTACAAAGCTGCGGCTGAAAGAGGTATTGACCTGGATACCGTGATTAGTGAAGAAGAAAAAAAAGCCCATGCTAAAAAAGAAGCTGACCTGGATAAAAAAATAGGGCAGCACCCGGTAGTGCAACTATGCAAACAATATGAAGGTATTGTTTTAACTTTTTTTGAATCTGAATTCCGCAAAGAGCTGGTGGATAAAAACCGGGAATTGGTAAACCAACTGCAGATGGGTATTCAAACAGAAGACAAAGTGGTACACACGATGGCCAACTGTGGCGATTGTGAAGAGATCATACAATGGTACGTTTTCTTTATTGATGTAAAACTTCAGAGGGCACTTCATAGCCTGCAGGATGAAACAGACAATGATGATGGTTACCCCAAAGACAGTGATGGCAGCGCCAAAGTGGCACTTGTTGCCATTGAAAGAAGCATTGCCGCCTGGTTGTTATTATATCAATTGCTTCCCTCTTGCGAGGACAGTGCATTGAAAGCGCTTGCCTTGCTGAGCCGTATTAAAAACCTTGCGCTGGAAACATTTCCCCATGCCATGCAATTTAAAAGACCGGGGTTTGATGAGTAAAAGATGAAACAAATAGTACGATATATTCAAGTGATTTAAGTAGTACTGTACCATTTTTACAGGTATAATGTCAAAACGTTTTTATAAAAAATACTATTTAAAATATTCACCCAAAATTAGAATTCTGTTTAACTATAAATATCATAGCAGGATGTTTGTTCAGTTATATTGCCCAATATTTAAACAGTAATAAACAAATATAAAACTGCTCCTGTTCGTATTTGGCGGTAAAAACAACCCACCTTACTTTTAACCCTCAAACCTGCGTATGAAAAAAATCTGCTTCCTGCTTTGCTTTACATTAATATCCCTGTGTGCTGATGCCTCTGTTAATTTCTGGACGGGTTCTGAGATGTCTAACAACTGGTCTGATCCCGCTAACTGGGCTAATGGTGTTCCAACAGTTAACGATACCGTTTTTTTTGATGGGGTTACTGCCACTGTAAATGTGGATGTAAACCCCAACATTGCTGGTTTGCAGATCATCAACAACAGTACGGTTGTATTAAGCAGCGGCGCTGTTACTTTGCTCACCATTGGCAATGTGAGTGTTTCGGGGCTTACGGTGTTCAGGATTAGCGCCGGCAGCAGTTTCACCATCGAAGGTACTACTGCCTCCAGGGGAGTTTCCATCCAAACCTTTGGCAACTTTACCACAACCAATGCAGTAATAGAGGGTACTTTTATTTTCGGTGTTTTTACCTGCACCTGGAATGTCAACTCCTTTCCAGCCAGTTTTTGTAACACCAGCATATCCGGCACCGTTATAGTAGCTGCTGGCAATACAGGATCGGTAATGAACGGAGGTATCAGTAACGGTAATGCCGGAACAATCAGCTTTCTAAATGGCTCCATACTCAACTGGCAACGCAGCGGCGGCAGTGCCCCCAATGCGCATTATACAAATGGATCATTGATCAGTGTAAAAGGCATTACCGGCAGTAATATGAACTTTAACAGCAGTGCACGTTTTGACGGCCTGCTGGTATGGGATTGCCCTGCGCAAACGGTAAGCGGTTCAAGTGCTCTCCTGTTGCCAGCTTCTAATATGGTAATGGACAGTGTAAGGATTGTAAACACAGGTTCCGGCTCCGTAAGAATGAGCACTAACCCAAATGGTTACACTATTAATTCGCTGGAAGTAAACGGGGGCAACCTGGAACTGGCTGCACCCAATAGTAACAGCAATAACCTGAAAGACACGATTACAAATGAATTTAAGATTACCGGGGGCACGGTGTATGGCAATGCTACTTTTAACTTTGACAATCTTGGCGCTGCTTATCCCAATACGCTGATAGTAAAAGGCAGATTTACCATGACGGGCGGTACGCTGGATTTTACCAACCGCAACGCTGGAAATTTACCGGGTGGTGCATTTTTAATGCAGGTTAGGGGCGATGTATTGCAAACAGGCGGACGCATACAAGCTACCAAAGGTTTTGACGGGCAAAATGTACTGGAGATGAATGGCAGCACTTTGCAAAACCTTTCTGTAATTGATATGACAGATACCATTTCATTGGTGGTGAACAATGCACAGGGTGTATCATTGCAAAACAACCTTTTGTTGCCATTTAAACTGCAGTTACAAAATGGATGGCTCCAGCTTAATCAATACAATGCATCCGTTGCCGCTGGCCGGGTATCCCAAACTGCTGGAACTCCATTACCTGCTATCATTACCAATAGCACTGGTAAGCTTACAGTTAGCAATGTAACCGGCAGCCAGTTGTTCCCGGTAGCGCCTTTTGCCACAGGCTATAATGCCGTTACTATTAACAACAGTAGTGCATCTCCCAAAAACTACAGTGTAAGAGTGGCGCTTGGACTTGAGCCAGGAGGCAATATTGATATTCTAAAAACCATCAACCGTACCTGGAATATCAGTGCAGGCGTTCCCGTTACCGATCAAACCACCTCACTTATCTTTAACTATGCCGACAGTGAAAGGGTTGTGGGTGCCACTGCAGACCCTGCCGCAGCAATGGTACTTGGGCATTATACCAGCGGGTGGATATATGATCCTGCGGCTCCGGTACTGCCAGCTGGCGGACCAGGAGCTTTTACGGCCGGGCCTTTTGTTCCTGCCAGTCTTGATTCTTCCTTTATCATAGGTAATACCGGTTTTATTGCTGCAATTGCCGGCAC
>JAKQJG010000170.1 GCA_029561305.1 Bacteroidota bacterium
GTTGGTTGCAGTGGTACCGCCGCCATTGAATTGTCCTGCTTGCTTTTTTTTGAAAATAATAAACTCAGTATACCCATTTAAATATTGTATTAACCGTTTATATCCACTACATGATTCTCCTAACACCTCCACATACTTATCCGCTCAGGACTAACAAGGTGAAAAAAAATTATACGGGTAGCCTGTTCTACCGTTTTGCCAAATAATCATTATAATCAACAAGGGGAACTTTTACCATATATTGAATATTATCTTCCCCAGCCACCATTGCCAGCACTTCTGCAGATTGTATGGGAGAACTGTTTAGCCCGGTTGTATTGTTGGATTCTTCTTCCTCTTTTTTTATTGGCCGTAACCAATAATTCTCTTTGTCTGTTTCGGGTTCACTGGCATCATTTACTTCCTTGGGATCAATACCTAAAGAAAGTAAATGGGTATAACCACGTCTTTCTAAAAAAGTCCTCAAATCGGAAGTAAATTCAGTTGCTATCGTTTCGTCTTTCATTATTAATATTTTTTTAAGGCTGGCAATACTTATCAACCCTTTAAAAGATTACAAATTCCCTGCCGTTACCTGCCCGTCTTTATCAACTGTCAATATTTTGAATATATATCTTCCTGTAATTATCTCACTGGCGTACGATTTGATTTGGAAAATGATCTCTACAGTATTAAGAGGGCCGTCATCAGCCCGGTATTTGTCGCAAGTATATAGCAGTACCTCCGCCTTTTTCCGGAATTGATTCACGGGCAGCAAGGATGGATTATACTGCAGAAGGGTATACCAATAAACAGCAACACGGTATAGGTGAAGTGAAAAACTGTGTTGTGCGCTTTGTATCATTGTAAGCAGGAAAAAGTTTATGCCATCAGTCATTTCAATTCTACTATTTTTCCGGTAAAGAAATAATCATTAACGTTAGTAATATAAATTGTACATCATGAGAAAACTTATCGTACAAGAATGGATCACACTCGACGGATTTGCTGCCGGTAAAAATGGGCAACTTGATTTTTTTACCAGCCTGTCGCCGGAGCAGAATAAACAGTCGGACCTGGATCAACTAAAATTGCTGGAAGAGACCGACACCATTTTACTTGGCAGGATCACTTATCAATTATTTGCCGGTTATTGGCCTGCTGCAGCATCGGATGCGGAGATAATAGCCAATAAACTGAACAGCTTACATAAGATCGTATTTTCGAATACACTAACAACTGCACCCTGGGGTGAATGACCTGCAGCTTCCTCATTGCTGGTAACGCAGTGCCGGCAATAAAAGAGCTTAAGCAGTTGCCGGGTAAAAACATGGTGCTATGGGGCAGTATTTCCCTGGTACAGTCTTTAATAAAAGAAAACCTTGTTGATGAATACCATCTTCAACTATGTCCGGTACTAACAGGAGCAGGAAGAAAACTTTTTCCTGGAGAAGCCCGGATGAATCAACTTCAGCTTCAGGCTGTAAAACAGTATGACACAGGTTTAGTTCTTCTGCAATACAAAGCAGGTATCTACATGCAGGACGCTTCTGTTTTGTAACTTCACAGCTTAAACATCTGTATATGCTTTATTTTGTGGAAGAGACCTCAATTGTAAGAAAAATATGGGGGAAAAGCGACACGATACTTTTCATCTTTGCAGGGGCTGCTGCAGAATTTGCATTAAATAAAGCAGTTGACTGGCTTTACTATACCGGCAAACTTCCGGCTGATCCATTGGGCAGGTTGTTTTCAACGGTGCAGTATGCAAAAGGGATTGTATTTGCAACGAACGAAGAAGCACTCAATACCATTGACCGCATTCGAAAAATCCATACGGCTGTTGAAACCAACAGGCAAAGTACTATTCCCGACTGGGCATACAGGGATGTATTGTTCATGCTGATCCACTACTCTATTGCATCATTTGAACTACTGGAAAGAAAATTAAGCGAAGAAGAAAAACAGGAAGTATATGATGTATTTTACCGCCTTGGTATGCGGATGGGATTAACAGCGCTTGCAGGAAATTATACTGGCTGGCTTCCGCAGCGAACGGCCCACCTGTTGACAGACCTGGAGAATAGTGAATATACCCGGGACCTGTTCCTTCAATACAAAAAACACTTAGGAAGCATGAGATTTAAAGTGCTGACGGAGGCGCAGAAACTAGTGGTACCTCAAAGAGTAAAGGAACTTTTGCACTTTAGCGATATATCGTTTCTATCACCCGCAGTGCCAGTATATAAAGTTGCCAGACTGATGAAAATGGATTGGCTGCTTAAAAACATGCTGCTTCCTTCTGACTACAAAAAACAAATAAATGACCTCAACGAGCCTGGAGAGAAATAACTAAGCTTACTATTATCCAGTGCTATGTTGGAAATTTATAAAAGGTTAAAGAAAGGCCTGGTTGCGTGGATTGCTGGAACTCAGCTCATCCTCTTACCAGCGGCATTCCGTGCCGCATCCACTTCGCATAAATGAATCAGTGTTTCTGCCAGCTCCTGCACCCCAAAAGGCTTCGCAACAAAAGCGTCTGCGCCTGACTGTTTGATGGATTCATCAGAAATATTACCGGCTGAATAAAGCACTATAGGAATATGAGCATATTTGCTGTCATGTTTGATCTGCTTGCAAATATCGCGGCCATCAGCATAACCCAGGTAAATATCCATTAATATAGCATCGGGTGGCTTTGCCTTCAACATGGGGAAAAAATCGGCTGTGTTTGGAACACAGGTGGTTGTCAACCCATACCTGGCCAACCCATAACCAACCATTTCGAGCAGGTCCGCTTCATCGTCTATAATTAAAACATGTGGCATCAGAAGTATTTACATGTTCTTCTTCAAAACTGCTGCCAACATTAGCATACCTGTTGAAACTTTCCGGCTGGAAATTTGCAAAAAGATA
>JAKQJG010000184.1 GCA_029561305.1 Bacteroidota bacterium
TCTTCTTCTGTAGGCCGCAGGAACATATTATAGCAAAACAAATTGCTCCAGGGGTTTTCATTTATTACCCGGATATTGAGCCGGTAGGTTGGATCTGCACAGGCATATGCATCCCGTACCCATATTTCCTTATCCGCTAAATGATCCATCATTTTTTTATACAGGATGTCGAAGTATGCCGGCTCGATGGGTATATTAAAATTGTTCCAGTTTACGCTGTCTTTAGTGATATCATCCAGCACGGTAAACTTATCATCCGGGCTGCGACCGGTGAATTCGCCAGTGTTTATTACAAGGGCACCCGTGTCATTCATCTTACCCTGTTTGAGATCAACCGTTTGTTGAGCAAGTTCAGCTGGCGATAACTGGTAATGTATACCGCTGGTGTTTTTAAGGCCAGCATTGAGCAGGGCTTTTTTAGGGAACGAAAGCATGGTTGGAATTGACATAGCAAGTAACGTTTAATGAGCAATCGGTTAGCGGCAACGAAGGTAGGGGTTCAGTTTTTTATAAATTTTCTAAAAACCCCGCCTGTTTGCAGTATTTTTTGCCATTTCATTCAAAGATTGGCATTTATGCAATCGTTTCCGTAAATATTAAACGCATTTGAAAAATGGTTTAGTATGGTTGAATGGTTTAAATATTTTGCAGTTTTGATGTGTAGGTTCTACACATATTGCAGGCAAAATAGTTTCATTCCTACTGAAATTCTACCCATTTTTCAACAGGTACTGCAACGCATTACACCTTTTTTTTATAAGTGTAATTTTGAACAATTGAATACCTCTATGTGATGAAGCTGGTAGTTTAGTCAATATTTTAGCCTGCATCAACCTAACTATTCTCTATACACCATTCACTATCCGTATATTGCAACTTCTAAAAAATCAGCATGAAATACCTGCCACTCAATTCTGAAATATTTATTCAAAACAGGAAAAGATTTGTTGAAAGGATGGAGAAAAACTCCATTGCCATTTTTAACAGCAACGATGAATTGCCCACCAATGGCGATGCCATTCATAAATTCAAACAAAATTCAGATTTGTTCTGGCTTACTGGCATTGAGCAGGAAGAAACGATGCTGGTACTTTTTCCGGATAACAGCGATGCTAAATACAGGGAGGTGCTGGTGCTCACCCGGCCCAATGAATTAAAGGAAAAGTGGGATGGACACAGGCTCAGGATACAGGAAGCCACCGCCATATCCGGTATTACAACTATTGTTTGGGTAGATTCCATTGAAGTGGTATTGCAGGGCTGGATACATTTATGTGATAATATTTATCTCAATACAAATGAAAACGACCGTAAAGCAAGCTGGGTTCCTGTAAGAGATTACCGCTATGCTGAATTAATGAAGCAGCGTTATCCATTACATACTTATAAACGCAGTGCTAAAATTTTAAAGGAACTCCGTGCCATTAAAACCGCTTTGGAAGTGGAAGTACTGCAAAGAGCAATGGACATTACGGATACCACTTTCAGGCGGCTGCTGCAGTTTATCAGGCCGGGTGTGATGGAGTACGAAATTGAAGCAGAGATATTGCATTCCTTTTTGTCGCAGCGGGCAACAGGGCAGGCTTATGGTTCAATCATTGCCAGTGGTGATAATGCCAGGATATTGCATTATGTAGAGAATAACCAGGAGTGTAAGGAAGGCGATTTAATACTAATGGATTTTGGTGCTGAATATGGCGGCTATTGCGCTGACCTTACCAGGACGGTTCCGGTGAGTGGTAAATTTGGCCGGAGGCAAAAAACAGTGTATAATGCCTGCCTGCATTTGCACCAGTATGCTGCCAGTATATTGAAACCGGGCATCAGTATTGTGGACTATACAGATAAAGTAGGGGATGAGGCAACGGTGGTTTTCCAAAAGATTGGATTGCTAAAAAAGAGCGACATAAAAAATGAAGATCCAGCTAACCGGGCTTACAGGAAGTATTTATACCATGGCATATCGCATCACCTGGGTATTGATGTACATGACCTTGGTACAAGAACAGAACCCATTAAGGCAGGAATGGTTTTTACGATAGAGCCCGGTATTTATATTGAAGAGGAAAAAATGGGCATTCGTATTGAGAATAATTTCTGGATCACAAGGAATGGCAACAAAGATTTAATGAAGAATATCCCCATTACAGTGGAAGATATTGAAGCCTTGATGAAGAAGTAACAAGAATATATTTAAAATTCAATTTATACACGATGGGCTGGTCTCCGGTGAACAGCCGCAGGCAGTCAAAATAAGTTACAGATGACAAAACAGATCCCTAATTTATTTACACTTGCCAACCTGGTGTTTGGTTGTATCGCCATTGTGCTGGCTTTGCAAACACAAACAGTGATCATTTACACCGGGGAGGATTTCTCCAGCAGTTTCGATATTCCTGAAAATTTATCCTTAGCAGCCCTTTGCCTGTACGCTGCAGCGCTGGTTGATTTTTTAGATGGCTTTGTAGCAAGGATGTGCAAGGTAAGTTCAGAGATGGGCAAACAGCTGGATTCGCTGGCAGACGTGGTTAGTTTTGGGGCAGCCCCCGGCGTTATCTTATACCAGTTGTTACGCATGAGCTATATGAGGGAAGAAAATGGCATGGAAGTTTCGATGCTGTGGATGTTGCCTGCGTTTATATTGACAGCAGCAGCAGCATACCGCCTCGCCAAATTCAACCTTGACACAGAACAGCATTATGGTTTTAAAGGTGTCCCTACACCGGCTGCTGGTTTATTGGTGGCTTCTCTGCCACTCATTTTGCATTACGGAAGCGGTATGATCAATGTGAATGAACTGCTGGTGAATAAATGGCTGTTGTACGGGCTTATACTTGTATTGAGCTGGCTGATGGTAAGTAACCTGCCTATATTGGCCATGAAGTTTAAAGATTTGACTATTGCTAATAACCTGCCAAGGGTAATCTTAGTCGTTATTGGAATACTGTCTGCTGTCTTTTTAAAATGGCTTGCCGTACCGGTTATTTTCATTGCCTACATTATTTTATCTTTGGCGTTCAAAAGCAAAACCAGCACATGACATATACTGCACAGGTAAAAGTAATGCCCCACAAAGAATTATTAGATCCCCAGGGGAAAGCCGTTTTAGGCGGATTGGGCAATCTTGGATTAAGTGATATTAAGGATGTAAGGATTGGAAAGCATATCACCTTGCAAGTGGAAGCATCCACAGAAGCAGAAGCCAAACAAATTGCAGAAGAAGCAGCTAAAAAGTTGCTGGCCAATCCCGTGATGGAAATGTTTGAAATATCAATTAGCTAATTCGATAATTCGATAATTCGATAATTCGATAATTTGATAATTTGATAATTTGATAATGCCTTCAATGCAGGGCTATGTGAATGTTTAAATACACTTTAAACCTAAAAAATCAGCACATCATCAAATCAGTACATCATCAAATCATCAAATCAGCACATTATGCTCTACCTCGTTCCTTCCCCCATAGGCAACCTTGCCGATATTACCTTCAGGGCAATTGATGTATTAAAGTCAGTTGACCTGATACTGGCAGAAGATACCCGTACTTCTTCGGTACTGCTGCAGCATTATCAAATACAAAAACCCATTACACCATATCACCAGCACAACGAACACAAGATCGTTCAGCATTTAACAGAACAGTTACTCGCAGGTAAAAACATGGCTATGCTTACAGACGCAGGTACACCAGGCATCAGCGACCCTGCCTTTTTATTGGTAAGAGAATGTGTAAAGAACAATGTTGTTGTTGAATGTTTACCCGGTGCCACCGCATTTGTACCTGCATTAGTAAACAGCGGACTCCCCATGAACAGCTTTTGCTTTGAAGGTTTTTTGCCCCTTAAAAAAGGAAGGCAAACGGCACTCAAAAAATTTGCATTGGAAGAAAGAACCATGGTGTTTTATGAAAGCCCTATGCGCCTGGTAAAAACTTTAAAAGATTTGATCGAATACTTTGGACCGGAAAGGCAATGTGCTGTAAGCCGGGAACTCACCAAAAAATTTGAAGAAAACAAACGGGGTACATTGCAGGAAGTACATGATCATTTTAACAGTAAGGCGGTGAAGGGAGAGATCGTATTGGTGGTAGCCGGGAGCGATTAAACGATAAACTCCTCCGTATTTTCACTAATTAGTGACCGAAAAAAAATTAGACATTCTTTTTTCTGAAAAAAATATTTTCATTTTTTTTTCAACCAGTCTGTTTTATTGATTGCCTTACAACTCAATGCCAACAGGCTTTCCACGTTGTTTTATCTTCTCTTTTTATTTATTCAAATACTTTCAGTAGGTCTGCCGGGTAAAAAAAATAAAAAAAATATTTCACCAGGTATTGACATTGTGTATTCACTTTTATAATCTTACCTCACCAACCTTAATTCAATATTTTACTGACGCCCCTGCTTCACCCACAAGTTGAACCCTTTAATCTATTAATTAGTGATCAACGAAAGTTTGACCTTCCTTGCTGCGGAAGTCAATAAGTATTTGAATTTGCGTTATCCGCAACCTGGCAATGCTACCACTGCAAGGCTTGTGGTTGGCAATATTGCATCTGCAGGTGACACCAATGCCGGTACACCGACGGCCACTGCACCTAAAACAGCCATGCTTAGTTTGGTAAATATAGAAGAAGACAGGGTTGCCAGGATACAGGAGAATACAGTAAAAACTGCCACCAGCACGCTTTATAAAAGTCCGCCGGTGATCATTAACCTATACATTCTTTTCTCCATGAACAAAGAGGTTTATTCAGATTCACTAAACCTGCTTTCAGGCATTATACTTTTTTTTCAACATCAAAATGTATTTACACCAGTAACGCATCCAGCGCTCGACAGCAGGATACCAAAACTCACAGCAGATCTCTATACCATGAGTTTTGAACAGGTCAATCATTTATGGAGTATAATGGGTGGCAAGTATATGCCATCTGTAATGTACAAAGTGAGGCAGCTTATAATGCAGGAAGATATGGTTTCAGGCGAAAGCGGTTTGATACGGGAAATTATTCTGAATGATAAAACAAAACTGCCTGTAACATGACGCCAGGGTTCAAAATATTATTTGCTGTTGATATTGTTCACGACTATTTCAGCAATGGTGTGTGTGCACACTTCAGGTTGGTGCCTTCGTATGATACGGCCGCCCTGATGACCAATTGTGGCGCTCTGTATAAGACCGTGGGCAATAAACTGATTGTATTAATAAAAGCAGATGAAAATAATAAACCGGTAAAACCTCCAGCTTCCAATGACCGTTTTGTTTTTTTTATGGAATTACTGAAGCCCGTTTTTATGAATATTACTGCTCCGGATTCAGGCCAGCAGCTGGGTATGGAGCGTTTTTATTTTAGCAACCTCGGCCAGAATAAATTCTCTTTTTCTGCAGGGGAGGAAATTCTTTATTTATCTGAAGCGCTCAGGTTATATGATGCCGCTCACACTTATGAAAAAGGGGCAGTCGTACTTTATAATGATACAACTTTTGAATGTGTGGTGAACACAGCAATGAATGAATCGCCAGCCACAGCAACAGCAAAATGGGTGGAAAGAAAAAAGCACCCTGCTGCAACAGTAAAATTTTCATCTTATGATAAAGACCGGGTGTATGCAGCGGATGAAATCGTGTATGAAGATGACATCATTTACAAATGTCTGCAGGATAACACTGTAAACCGGCGGCCTGCAGTTTCCGCAGCATTTTGGCAGCCCTATACCAATAACCAGTTTGCTACAAACAGTGATCTTTTAAAGATAATGCCTAAGCAGTTCAGTTATTCATTGCCTGCAGCAGCAATGCAAGTTGAAATAAAAGCTTTGGCACTTAATACAGTTAATAACAAATTTGAAATGGTTGTTTTTACAGACGTGCAGCATTTTGAAGAGCCTGTGAAAGAGGTGAAGATCGATTTGTCAAATGTAAAGGACGCCAAATATAAATTGCTGGTTGGAAGCAAAGAGGAGTGGATATATATCAGCAATATGGCAGCTTACAACGGTTATTCCGGTGTGATTGAAATTTTTAATCATTTGCCTCATGGAAACAGTTTTTCCTTTTATAAAGCCAATGGAAGCCTGAAAGATGAAAAGACTGCCGGGAAAAACGGGTGGCTTAATTATACAATCCGTTTTTCCAGCCGGCTTGCCTTTTTGAAGTATATCGTTCCGCAAAAAGGTGTTGAATTGATAGATACCTATCCGCCCACAGGTGTGTTTACAGCCAATGCAAATCCTCCATCATCATTTACTTCAAACCAGCGGTTACCACTGCAAGAAAGGTCAAATGATTTTAAACTGAAGCTGAAAAAGAAAATAACAGCGGACCAAACCTTCCCTGCACCAAACCCGGATATCAATGCACCGGGTATGATGACAAAAGACGACACTGATTATTATTGTAACGTATACTTAAACTATTAAAATAATTCATCATTAAAATCATCCATTATGGCAACAGTTTATAAAACCCCCGGTGTGTTTGTTGAGGAAATACCCAAGCTGCCGCCCAGTGTAGCACAGGTAGAGACAGCCATTCCGGCATTTGTTGGCTTTACGGAAAGGGCCGATGATATTTCACCCGACGATTTACTCACCAGGCCAAAACGAATAGGTTCAATGGTTGAATTTGAACAATATTTCGGAGGCGGTCCTTCACTTGTAGTTACAGAAGTAAATATTGATGATGCCAATAATTTCCGGTCTGCAAAAGCTGGTACTGGTTATTATATGTACGACAGCCTGCGGATGTTTTACGCTAATGGTGGAGGGGATTGCTTTATCGTGGCGGTAGGAAAATACGGCACTGCAGTAACCGATACATTGCTGAATGGTGGCACAGATGCTCTAATGAAAGAAGACGATCCCACATTGCTGGTTTTTCCCGACGCGGTTGTATTGGGGGATACAGCATTTGCCAGTGTGCAAACCCATGCCTTGCTCCATTGTGCAAATGAAGCACGTATGGACAGGATGGCAATTCTTGATACTAAAGAAAATGATGCAAAAGGAGCCGCATTCAGATCTGGAATTGGTATCAATTCCCTTAGTTACGGAGCCGCTTACACGCCTTGGCTTAAAACAAGCCTGCCGAAAAAAGTTGCATTTCCTGATGTAGCCACTAAAATAAAAAGGAATGGTGCTGCGGTAACGTTAAGTGGGTTAACAACAGATGCAGCTATCCAGGTTCAGATAAGTGAACTGGATAAAGCCTATAAGGATAAAGCAAACATAATTGCAAAATCAAACCTGCTGGCTTCCCCATCTGCTAATTTAAGAGACAGGTATGCAGTGTTGGCAGCTGATTATAATACGCCTCCAAAGAGTGTGGCAAAGTTCCAGGCACTTATACAATATGTAATGTCGGTTGTAGTGAAGCTGGATGACTTTTTAGAACCAGGAAATGCGGACCTAATAACAAATGCAGGATTAAAAACTGCTGTAACAGCCGCTGTTGCCAGTACTTTTAAAACAGTTGTAACAGAAATTGTAGCTCTTGATAAAGCAGCAAAAACAAAGTTCGGCCCCCCCTATACCCCACAGGCAACAGCAGCTAATTTTACGGATGCCACCTGGGGTGCTGGTTTTGTAGCCGGGGTTGCAGGCTCCGGCATCTTAACCGGCGCTAACGATGATGAGAATACGGACCTGGCAGTTAACGCTCTTAATACAACTTTTGAATCGCTGGTAAGGTCGTACCTGAATCTTGTTGTAAATGCCGCTGCGGTAAACGCATCCAACCTTGATAAAGCAGTGGAACTGGTTCTGCCGGTTTATAAAAATATTTTGAGAGGGGTAAGCACCAGCGTTATGAACATGCCGCCCAGTGGAGCTGTTGCAGGTATTTATGCGGCTGTTGACAGAACAAGGGGTGTATGGAAAGCACCCGCCAATGTAAGTCTTAACAATGTAGTGGCTCCTGCAGAAACATTTACGAAGTCTGACCTCGATGCATTAAATGTGGATGCAACAACAGGAAAGTCAATTAATGCAATCAGGGCATTTACTGGTGAAGGTATAAAAGTGTATGGTGCCCGTACCCTTGCCGGCAATGATAATGAATGGCGTTATGTCAACATTAGAAGATTTTTTATCATGGCAGAAGAATCGTGTAAAAAGGCATCCGAAAGATTTGTATTCGAACCAAATGATGCCAATACCTGGATAAAGGTGCAGGGTATGATTGAAAACTATTTAACCGTACTCTGGCGGCAAGGTGCTTTGCAGGGTGCAAAACCGGAGCATGCTTTTTATGTCGCTATTGGCCTTGGTAAAACAATGACTCCCCTTGATATTTTAGAAGGAAGGATGATTGTTGAAATTGGAATGGCGGTGGTAAGGCCTGCGGAATATGTTATACTCAGATTTTCTCACAAAATGGCAGAGAGTTAAGATTTGAAGGTTTAAAGTTTAATGTGTAAGGGTTTGAAATTAAAATGCTAAACTTCTGCACCACTAAATTTTTACACCTAAACCTTACACCCTGAACCTTTTCTCCAGGCTTTAAACATTCAACATTAAACATTAAACATAAAACTTTATAAAAATGGCAACATATCCTCTTCCGAAATTTCATTTCCAGGTTAGCTGGGGTGGAGAACGTATTGGCTTTACAGAAGTAACCGGCCTCGACAAACAGGTTGAAGCAATTGAATACCGGGAAGGCAGCAGCAAAGAGTATTCAAAATTAAAAATGCCGGGTATGCACAAATTTAGCAACATCACGCTCAAGCGTGGTACCATGTCTAAAGACAATGCATTCTTCAACTGGATAAATGAGATCAACCTTACAGTAATTGAACGGAGGGATATCGTAATAAGCCTGCTAAACGAATCGCATGAACCGGTGATGGCATGGAAAGCAAAAAATGCTTTCCCTATAAAAGTTCAGGCCAGCGATCTTAAAAGTGACGGCAATGAAGTGGCTATCGAAACAATTGAACTGGCGCATGAAGGGTTGAATATTCTCAACTGATAACATGGCTATTAAAACGAATAGTAATTCATGACTATCCTGCAACACAAAATAGTAAACAGAAAACAGTAAATCGTAAACCGTAAACAGTTATGGCTGAATCTCCCGGAGGGTACTATCCCCCTGTCGGTTTTCATTTTAAAGTTGAATTCATGGGCATTGGAAATGACAATGATTCCCGTTTTCAATCCGTGTCCGGGCTTACGGTGGAGTATGAAACAGAGAGTTTTAAGGAAGGTGGAGAGAATCGTTTTGAACATAAACTGCCCGTCCGCACCAAGTACAATGATATTTCTTTAAAGCGTGGCATGAATGTACATTCAGATGTAATTAAGTGGTGTAAAGATGCTTTCGAAAACAGGGAGCTACTAACGGCAACGATTATAATTTCCCTGTTAAATGAAAAACATGAACCGCTTAAAGTGTGGGAAGTTATTGATGCCTGGCCAAAAAAATGGAGCGTGAGTGATTTTAATGCACAGGAAAACAGCATTGTCGTTGAAACGATTGATTTGTCATATAAGTATTTTAAAGTGAAATTATAAATTATGCCTGTAGAAATAAAAGAACTTACCATAAAGGTAAATATCAATCAGCCGCAGCAGAATAGTACTTCAGCCTTGCCAGATGCTGCAGTCAATGAACCTGATGAGGCACTGCTGAAAGATGCAGTGGAGCAGGTACTCAGGATTCTTGAAAATAAAAAAGAACGCTGATATGAGCCTGGGACACTTTGAGAAACTTAAAATTTATGCCTACACCGATCCGGGTTGTGAAAGGCCTGCGGGCCTGCCATTTGTAGTAATGATGAATCCGGAAAATTACTCCCAGGAAATAAAAATGGAATTTGATAACGGGCAGGCACAAGGTACCAGTGGCAGCCAGCCGCGGTTCAAACTAAAACCTCCGGAAGAATTGTCATTTGAGATACTTTTTGACTGTACCGGGATCATTGACAAAAAACCACGGCTTGATATTGCACAGGAGATAGAAGACTTCAGGCAATTCCTGATGGGATATGAAGGTGAAATACACCAACCTAAATTTTTCAAATTCGTGTGGGGCACTTCATTAATGAAAGGCATTTGCGTTTTGCTCAATATTTCCTATAAATTATTTAATTCTAACGGAAAACCAATCCGTGCTCTTTGCAAAGTGTCTATAAGGGAACTAATGGAGGAGGAAAGAAGAGTGGCTGAGGAAGGAAGACGAAGCCCGGATCTTACACATTACAGGATCGTGAAAGATGGCGACACATTGCCGCTGATGTGTTACCGTATTTACGGGCATTCAAAATATTACCTGCAGGTGGCCCGGGTAAATGGTCTCAGTAATTTCAGAAAACTCCATGCAGGGGATGAGATTTTTTTTCCACCGCTGAACAAAAGCGTGAAATAATGTATGCCAAACGAAAATACAATACCATCAGATGGAGCAAAAACAGTTGTTACGGCTACGATACTTTCGGGTGGCTCACCTGTTTCACAAATCTACCACGTGTTGTCTGTAGTGATAAGCAGCGAGGTGAACCGGATACCATCGGCAGTGATAGTGTTGAGTGATGGAGATACAGCATCTCAAAATTTTGTCATCAGCAGTGACCCTGTATTTGAACCCGGAAAAGATATTGAGATACAATTGGGATACAGCGGGAGTAATGATCCTGTTTTTAAGGGAATTGTTATAAAGCATGCTATCAAATCAAGAAAAGCAAATTCTGTATTGATAGTAGAATGCCGGGATAAGGCCTGTAAAATGACTGCAGCCTGTAAAAGCAATTATTATAAAGACATGAAGGATAGTGATGTGATGGAGCAGCTCATTGACAATCATGGCCTGGATAAAGACGTAACGGCCACACAGCTACAGCATAAACAAATGGTGCAGTACAATTGCACTGACTGGGATTTTTTATTGTGCAGGGCAGATGCAAATGGATTACTGTGCATCGCAAAAGAGGGTAAGCTTTCAGTAGCACCGCCTGCTTTATCAGGTGCTTCTGTACTTACTGTACAATATGGGGCCACAGTACATGAACTGGATGCTGCTATTGATGCTAGACTGCAATTTAAATCTGTAAAAGGCAGCAGTTGGGATTATACCGACCAGGAACTGAAAGATGATGTAGAAGCCTCCGAACCGTCAATGCCCGCAGCAGGTGATATTGACGGAACGGCACTGGCTGCAGTGCTGGATGAAAATGAATTCAGATTATTCCACAGTGGTAAAATAGAAGAGCCTGAACTGCAGCAGTGGGTAGATGCAAAAATGTTAAAACACCGGCTTGCAAAGATCCGTGGACAGGTAACCATTGACGGTACAGCTGTAGTAAATCCGGGCCAGGTGATAGAGCTGAAAGGCGTGGGCAGCAGGTTTGAAGGAAAACTATTTGTAACCGCAATACGCCATCAATTTGAAAATGGGAACTGGCTTACCAGTATTCAGTTCGGTATCAATCCTGAATGGTTTGCCGAAACATTCATTGTGCAGCAGCCACAGGCAGGTGCGTTGCTGCCGGCTGTTGAAGGATTGCAGGTGGGTGTGGTAACAAAATTAGAAAGTGATCCTGATGGCGAAGGACGGGTGCAGGTGAGAGTTCCGGTAATACACAAAGATGATGATGGTGCATGGTGCAGGATCAGCAGCCTCGATGCAGGTAAAGACCGGGGAATGTTTTTTATGCCTGAGATAAGTGATGAGGTAATTGTTGGTTTTATCAATAATGACCCCCGGCATGGTGTAATACTTGGTATGCTTAACAGCAGTAAACTGCCGGCAGCCTTTACACCAGGTGATGATAACCATGAAAAAGGTTATACCAGCCGGAGCCAGATGAAAATGATTTTTAATGATGATAAAAAAAGTATCACTATTGAAACACCCGGTGGTAATAAAATGATCATAACAGAAGAGGACAAAAAAGTACACCTGGAAGATCAGAATGGAAATATTTTAACCATGAACGAGCATGGAATCAGTATTGAAAGTATAAAGGATATAAAAATCAAGGCAAGCGGTGATGTAAAAATAGAAGGCACTAACCTGAACATAAAGGGCAGTTCACAAGTAAAAGTAGAAGGTGGCAGCGGCACCGAAATATCAAGTGGTGGTACAACTAATGTTAAGGGAAGTATGGTTAATATAAATTGATGCAGTAAAAAATAAAACAATGCCATCAGCAGCAAGAACAGGCGACATGCATGTATGTCCTTTATCTACCGGGCCGGTGCCACATGTGGGCGGGCCTGTGCTTCCCCCGGGATGCCCAACCGTATTGATTGCAGGTATGCCTGCTGCAAGAGTTGGTGATATGCTTACCTGCACTGGTCCTCCAGACAGCATTGCCGCAGGTTCAGCTACAGTGATGATAGGTGGCATGCCTGCAGCCAGAGTGGGTGACAGCACTGCACATGGTGGTACCATCACGGTTGGTTGTGCTACAGTAAACATAAATTAAAATCTATGGCTTTTGATCAGCAAAATGATTTTCTTGGAAAAGGCTGGAGTTTTCCTCCAACATTTAACAGGACCCTACGAAGCCTGGAAATGACAGAAAAAACAGAAGATATTGAAAAAAGTCTTCAAATTCTGTTGACTACTGCCATTGGTGAAAGGATCATGCAGCCGCGTTATGGCTGCAACATGGAAGATCTTGTATTTGAAAGCCTTGATACAGGAACAAGAACAATCATTACAGATAAAATAAAAACAGCAATACTTTTTTTTGAACCCAGGATAAAAGTGGAAAAAATTGAACTGAATGACAGTAAAGGGCAGGAAGGTGAAATAACAGTACATGTGGAATACAGTGTTCCATCAACCAATTCAAGATACAATTTTGTATTTCCTTTTTACAGGAATGAAGGAACTGAACTGAATCTTTTAACAGGCAATCACCCACTTGGCAATTAATATGGCTAACTGCAACGAACAAAAAAATCCCTTACAGCACAATGGCACCAGCCGTGCAGAAAGAATGCTGGCAGCCCTGCAGCAGGATTATATTAAAGTGGATGAAAAATCTTTTGCTCAATGGATTGTTTTTGCCCAGGAATTTTCAAAATATATTAATTACTATGAATTAAATGGAGAGGCCGCCGGTAACTGGACTCCTTTTTTTAGCAGCGATGTGTCTGCTGTTTTAGGCAGTTTGGCCATACAGGATGTGGAAGAGTATAAGCGGCAGATAAAAAGCCGGTTTGATTTTTTAAAAGATGATGATAGTAAAACAAAAGTACCCGGGATGAAGATAAAACTGAATGATCTGTTCAGTGCCATTGTTTCTTTTTGCGTTTCGCTGGACCGTTATTACAGGCTTGTGCCTGCAGACACAACTTTGAAATCCTTAATTGAAAACATCATAAAAGTAAATCTTTCTTCGCCGCTAAAAAATCTATTGCGTTATTATGAAGCAGCTAAAAATTTAAATTTTCTTGAGACAGGTATAGATGGAAAATGGAGAATATTTGGTGAACCTGCAGGCGATGTATCGCCTGTTGTAAGCGGCAATGGTCTTCATGAACTGTGGTGGAAACATTTCTCAACAGCTGCACAACCGCTCAATTCATGGACTGACTACTATACTACTATTAAAAACAGCAGCGACGAAAGCATTTTCGGGCTTACCGCATGGGATGAATATGAAAGGATAAGCCATGCTGCCAATCATAATTTATTTGCCGCCGTATTTCAGCAGTTCTTAATGTCGTTCAGCAGGCTGGTAAATGCTGCTGAAAATGAATTGATGGCAAGTATTGAAAAACAAAACGGCCATACACCACATTATGCTTTGTTCCTGGCTTTCCTGCGTTTGTTCCGGTTGGCACAGGATGATATCAATACCATCACACAGCGCCATCTTGATTTTTATTACAAAGAAATACTGCAGTTAAAGCAGCGGCCTGCATTGCCCAACAGTGCACATATCATTACAGAACTGGCAAAGCCTGCAGAAAATTTTATGCTGCCAAAAGATACTTTATACAAAGCAGGCAAAGACGGAGAAGGTAAAGATGTATTGTATGCGCTTGATTACGAAACCACTTTTAATAAGGCGATGGTGACAGACTTGCGGTCTGTTTATTTTGGCACTGCAGAAGATAATGTGACCTCCCCGCCTGTAACAAATAAAAACAGGTTGTTTGCTGCGCCTGTTACTAATTCGGCTGACGGTAATGGCGCAGAATTAACCAGTGTCAATAAAGAGTGGCATCCATTTGCCAACCGCATATTTTCTAAAGGAAGAATAAAGGCTGTAGCGATGCCAAAGGCAGAAATTGGTTTTGCGGTGGCAAGCCATTATCTGTATTTGCAGGAAGGAAAAAGGCAAGTGTCGGTTAAGGTAGCAACTACTTTTCCGGGTGAATTAATAGGGAAAAATTATGTTTTGTATGTAACAACAGAAAAAAAATGGTACAAGATAGTTAATGATATTAATGTTGATTTTGGCCGCATAGAGGTTGATGAGGACTGTGTTGAGTTTTCATTCTCTTTAACCGGTGATGAACCCGCCATCACCAATTATAATACGGCAGTGCACGGGGGCACTTTAAATATGAATGTGCCTGTACTTAAAATTATATTACTGAATGAAGCAGGCAGTACTTATGAATTTGGAAGCGTAACGGAAACCAATAAGCTCAGAAACATCACCGTAACACAAATAAGAATTGAAGTGAAGGTAGGTATGGACACTACTGCCCCTGATAATGTGGGGTTGAAACAACTACAGGTGGTTACTGATGCAGGGGTGGTGGATGTATCTAAGCCATTTATGCCTTTTGGCCCGCAGCCAGTAAAGGATAAAAGCTTTATAATTGGTAACAGGGAATTATTCACCAAGAGAAATGCTTCTGTAATCTTAAACATACAATGGGCAGGTATTACAGGTTATACCGCTACAAATGTTGCTTATCCATCACCCACAACCGGTTTTCCCACAGTAAAGTTTGATTTTTTATCAGGAGGCAAATGGGAAAGCGACATAAGTGAGTTTGCTATTTTTGATCCAACACATCCTGAAACAATAAGTACCGCTGAAACAGCTTTGTATTCACAAACAGGCTTTGATGAAGTATATAAACATTATGGGGCAGACAGTGTAAGCGGCTTTATACGTTTCTTTTTAAATAATAGTTTTGGCCATGCGGCATACCAGACGCAATTAGCCATGCATTTAATTGGACAGTCAAAATCCACGCCTGTAAGTGCACCGCCGTTTCAAAATCCAGGTGCCGTAATTCCATATACTCCACTTATCCAATCCCTCAGCATTAGTTATTCGGCCAGATCTGTTGCTACGCAAATGTCATTTAATAATGATGATATTACTTCCGGCACAGCAGAAGCGGATTATAACAGCAACGAAATATTTCTGTTTCATATTTATCCCTTTGGAGATGCAGGCCAGCACGCTTATCTCAATAAGCAAACTGATCAGTATTTGTTCCCGCAATTTCATCATTACGGGGCAACCGGCATTGCAATTGAACACCAGGCAGAATTTTATATCGGACTTCAAAATCTTTTACCAAAACAATCTGTCAATATTCTTTTCCAGGTAATGGACGGAACAGCAAACCCCACCGTAAATAAGCCGGGTGAACATATTTACTGGAGCTATCTCAGTAATAATCAGTGGAAAAATTTTGATAAAAACACTATAAGCGATGGTACACTGCAATTGGTACAATCAGGTATTATCCAGTTTGTTATTCCTGCAGATGCCAGCACCGGAAATACAATAATGCCGGGAGGCTTGCTATGGCTAAGGGCTGCGGTAGAAACTCTTCCTGATGCAGTTTGCAAATTAGTTTCTGTGCAGGCACAGGCGGCATTGGTTTCATATAAAGACAATGAAAATGCTGCGGATTTTTTAGATAAGGCATTGCCTGCCACCACCATCAGTAAATTAAAAATACCACAATCAGCTATTAAAAAAACAACGCAGCCTTATTCATCCTTTGGCGGCAGACCGGCAGAAGCCAGCAGCGCTTATTACATGCGGGTGAGCGAACGGCTTCGTCACAAAGCAAGGGCGGTTACAATATGGGATTATGAACACCTGGTGCTGGAAGCTTTTCCGCTGATACATAAAGTAAAATGCCTGAATCATACATGGAGTGAGGGTAGTAAGTATAACGAAGTGGTACCGGGCCATGTAACGGTCATTACTATCCCAAATCTACAGCAACGGAACGACATCGATCCTTTACGGCCTTACACCAGCCAGGCTGTTTTAAAATCGATAAAACTTTACCTGGAAAAGAGAATATCATGTCATGTACAATTGCATGTGGATAATCCTTTGTTTGAAGAAGTGGCCATAAAGTTCAAATTACAGCTTGCACAAGGCTATACTGATTTTGCTTTTTATTCAGCAAAACTGCAGGAAGAAATTACCGCTTTTCTTTCACCATGGGCCTATGGCAAAGGCGAAATAACTTTTGGCGGAAAAATATACAAATCCGTACTCATCAACTTTATTGAAGAACGGCCTTATGTGGATTTTATACTGGATGCTGAAATGGCACATATCGATGCATACGGACACACTTTCAATCCAGATAACGAATCAATAACACCCTCTACTGCAAAAAGTATTTTGGTTTCAGCAGCTTCAGCAAAACATGTTATTGAACCGGCACCCGGGAGTACAACGGAAAAGCGGTACGAATGCGATTATTTAAAACAATTTGATTAATGCCAGCAGGCAGTTATGCAAAAGAGCATCACCATACAAAAAGAAAATTTACTTGCCGGCAGCAGCAACTATGAAGCACTGCGTAAAAAAGGGCTGGAGTACATTGAGCAGCTTGCAAGCGACAGCTGGACAGATTACAACATACATGATCCCGGCATTACTATCCTTGAACTGTTGTGCTATGCCATTACCGATCTTGGCTACCGTACTTCATTGCCAATAAAAGATCTGCTGGCAGAAGCATCTGATGGTAACCAGGAAGAAGCATTAAAGCGGCAGGCGTTTTTTCCTGCGGGGGAAATACTCACGATAAACCCCTGGAGTGTGGCCGATTTCAGGAAATTATTAATTGACCTGGAAGGTGTAAAAAATGCGTGGCTTTCCTGTAAAGCCTGCCCCTGCGGTAACAGTATCCTGTATGCAAAATGTGCAGACAGCAAATTACAATATGAAAAAGAAGCCGGCACGCATGATGTAATTATCCGGGGATTTTACGATGTGATGCTGGAGTTTGACAATGAAGAAGGTCTTGGCAATCTTAACAGTGGTAAGGTAAACTATAATTTTTCATTTGCCACTGGTGAGAGTACTTCCATAGCCATGATTGAAATGCGCCTCCCTTCATGGCAGGAAGTGCAGCAGCACCCGGAGAAATATAAAAATTTTTACAGGAAAGGCAGTGAGATCGTTGGGGTATCCATTACCGGTAAAATAAGCGATGGGAGGGATGGCACTGCAGATATCCAGGATGAAAAACTGGCCAATAAGATCAGGAGGCCTTTATTTGCAACAGAGATCTTTGTGGAATGGCAAAATGTAACGGATGCAGTTCCCATTGATGATCATGTATTTTTTAACAATATACCTTTCCGGGTTTGGTTTAAAAACGACAACGACAGAAGACAGATAAAACTGGCCGATATAAAAAGAGCGCTGGAAGAAGATAGATCCATTTCAGGCATCTTTGGGAAATATCTGCGCCTTTTGCAAAGAACCGATGAAGTGATGAAGGATGCCACACAGGCTTTGCTTTCTCATCGGAATTTATGTGAAGATTATTGCAGCATCAATCCGGTACAGGTGCAGGAATTTGCTGTATGCGCTGATATTGAAGTGGAACCGGCAGCAGATATAGAAGCTGTGCTGGCAGAAGTGTATTATCGTATCGAGCAGTACCTGGCACCTGACCTTAAATTTTATTCCTTACAACAACTGATGAATGAAGGAGTGCCCGTGGATGAAATTTTTGAAGGCCCATTACTGAATTGTGGTTTTATAAACAATGAGGAACTGGAGACAACTAACCTGCGGGAATTTATTTATGGTTCAGATATTATCAACCTGTTGATGGATATCCCGGGTGTTGTTTGTATACAGAATTTTGCAATTAATAAATACGACAGGGATGGCAATATTGTTATACTCAACCCAACAGACAATCCAGGTGAAAATATCGAGTGGGTACTAAAAGTGGATCATAATCACCAGCCTGGTTTATATCTTGAAGCTTCCAAAATACTGGTCTTCAAAAACGGGCTGCCTTTTTTGCCCGACAGGATAGAATTGATTGATACAATGCAGGTGATAAGAGGCAAATATGCACAGCCTAAATTTTCTGCCAAAGACAGCAAACCCGACATACCCCAGGGGACGTTTTACCAGTTGGATGAATACTATCCTTTGCAATATACTTTGCCTGTTACTTATGGCGTAGGGGTTTATGGTTTGCCCGATTCTGCAACAGAAGAAAGAAAAGCGCAGGCAAAGCAATTGAAAGGCTATCTCATTTTTTTTGAACAGATGCTGCTGAATTTTTTCAGGCAACTGGCTTCGGTTAAAGATCTTTTTGCGATTGATAATATAATTGACCGTACATACTACAGCCGCTTGCTTAAGGATGAAGACATAAAAGGCATTTCTGGAATGTTTAATGCTATTGATGATGAAGTTTTGAATGGACTAAATGAATCAGCAGGTGAATTTGACAACCGCCGTAACCGCTTTTTAGATCACATCATGGCACGTTTTGGCGAGAGTTTTAAAGACTATGCACTTATTCTCAACCATTATGGCTCCGGAAGGGCAATCCGGCAACACAGGCTTCACCGGTATAAAACAGATTTTCTTAGAACGATTGCTACTGTAAGTCACAACAGGGCTAAAGCAACTAATTACAAAAGCATAGACCTTGTAAACGACAACAGGAATATCAGTGGTATTCAGTTGCGGATACAACGCTTACTTGGAATGGATGGCTTAGGCGGATTTTTTGAAATGTTTCATGAGACCGGCACAGATGGAAAAGTAATTGCTGTAAGATGGCGGCTGCAAGATGAAAATGGGGTGGTGATGCTGGTTAGCAAAACAAATTTTAAAGACGATAAAGATTATGTGGCTGAGGAGAAAGCAAGGGCAGAAGCCCTTAATGTAAAGAAATACATTACCAGTATAGCTAAGTATAAAAATACCGGCGCAGGTTTTACTATTAAACTGACCAATGAAAATCCTGCTGTTATTGCTACCGGTAATAAAACATTTTCTTCCAAGGCGGATTCCGATTTGTGGATAAATGAAATCATTGCGTTTGGCAAAAAACTGCTGGCAGCAGACAAAGTGTTCGTGGTGGAGCACCTTTTGCTGCGTCCCCGAAATTATCCACCAGCGTTTGCAACCGGCATAACTGAACCTGATCCGCTACTTTCCATTTGCATTTCCCCGTCATGCGGCTTTTGTGAAGGTGAAACAGATCCTTATTCTTTCAGACTAACGGTGGTGCTTAGTGGCAGGGCAGGCATTGCTGGAAAAGGAATAGAATTCAGGCGCTTCGCAGAAGAGACCATCCGGAAAGAGATACCCGCACATCTTGGCGTTAAAATCTGCTGGGTCGACTACGAACAATTGTTTGAATTTGAAGAAAGGTACCGGCTTTGGTTAGCAGCGTTAGCGACTGAGCCGGTAAGTGATAAACCCCTGCAGGATGCACTGAAAAGTTTGCTGGAACTTTTTGAAAAGCTGAAATCGGTGTACCCTGAAGCCACGCTGCATGATTGTGTGGATGGCAACGATGAGAACCGGGTGCTGTTGGGCCATACCGCTATCATAAGCGATGAAGAATTAAATGCAAGGATAGAAGCAAAAAAAAACAGCAGGGAAGAAAATAATACTTAACCACTCATCAAAAGGGTGCAAATTTTTTGTTATGACAATACCTCCTTTCAAAAGCACAGTGTATCCTGAGTTTGTTGCAGACCAGGTGCTTACATCAGATAATCTTAACAACCTGTTTAAATATCTTGATGAACAGGGCCGGATGACCCGTACACAATTAACAGGCACCGGCATTGCCTGCGGGTTTAATATTGTTACGGCTGCAGACGGTACCAGCATTATCCTTACCGAAGGTGCAGGCATCACCAGTGATGGTTATTTAGTGGTTGATAAAAAAAGGACCTATGTAAAAAAAAGTGCGCTGCCTTTTAATGCATTGCAGTGTGAGTATTACGACAAATTTGTACAGACTGCATCAAATCCCTATACGCAAAAAATTGCAGATCTGTGGGAATTGATGGAAGAAGACGATCAAAGAAATGCTGAACCACTTGATGCAACTTTTTTAGCAGGTAAGATTATACTACTGTTTGTAGAGAAACTGGAAGAGAATAACAAAAACTGCGATCCTAATTCTTGTGATGAAAAAGGTACGAAAGTTACAGTAACAATAAAGGCGCTGGTTGCAAACAGTGCACAGGTTGATACATACCTTGCGGAAAGCAAGGCTATACAACGGCCATTGGTATTGCCTGAATTTAAAATGCCAGCATACAAAACAGCATCACCGGCAATAAAAACATCGGCTGAAATCTTAAATAGATACAGGAGTATACTTAACCGTGGTTTTATTGATTCGGTAAAAACTTTACTTACTGATGCGCATTTAAAACTTCGGACGGTACTGCAAGAGGATTTTGATGCGGACGGAGTTTCCGGCCATGAGTTCGATTTTATTCTGGATGGTATAGCCGCAATAATGTCTGGCAGCACCATTTCTCAAAGCAGGTACATGCACGTGCAGTATTACTACGATTTTATAAACGACCTGTTGCTGGCTTACGATGAACTAAGGACAAAGGCCTTTGAACTGGTGTGTAACTGCGTACCTGATAATGAGCTTTTTCCACGTCACCTGTTAGCAGGTGAAGCTATTGGTTTTAATGAGATCACTTCTTTATACCGCACCCGGTTTATTTCTTCGGGTGCCTCCTGTTGCTGTGCTGAAGATGTGATGGAAATAAACTTTTTATACCGCCGTATGGTGCTGATGGCACAGCATGTATTTATAAGAGGTGTTGGCGATGGTGACTTTGCGGTTCAACCTGGTCGTGTAAGCATTACGCCCTCATCATTAGGAAGATCATTTTTATCAGAAAGAGCCATACCATATTATTACAGGCCTGCAACCGGGATGAAAAAATTATATGAATATTGGAATTTTAAAAAAACAATGGCTAAGGCTGCAAAAAAAAATTTGTCGTATTGGGCTGCAGAATACAATAATGTGGCACCAATTGATGAAACAGTGACCAGTCCGCTGAACTATGATATTGAACCGTATAACTTTTTCAGGATAGAAGCCATAACTGGTAAAAATGCGGCTTCCGTTTCAAAAGAAATTAAGGATGCAATCAGAGCTTCCGGATTGCCATTTAAAATCGTATCACTTGCCACCGGTGATCCTTTGGAAGGCTATAAAAATGCTGAATGCTGTTCGCTTGCAGATATAGAACTCCAATACCAGGTTTTGAGGAGGAAATTGCTTTGTTGTTTAAGGGACAATTTAAAGTTCTGGAGTTCGCTTGAAGAAAAAGAAGACGGCAAAGGCGATGTAGTTGTGTTTATACCCAAGGATAAATTAAAAAACGGGAATGAATTTGAATTTTATTTCAAAGACGTTTCGGAGGCCGGGGCCAAAATAGAAATAGCAGCGAAAGCAAAGGAAGGGGCAGGTACTGCCAGCAAAGCCAGTAGCAGAAAGTACCAAAACCTCGAGGTGAAATACAATAAATACCAGGAGAGAATTAAAATAAAAATGTCGGGTTTGCCGGCTCCGGCAGTGGAAGCTGCACCTGCAGAGAATATTACTTACTACGCATTAATCCTTATTGACGAGTTGAATGAACTGATAACCCTTTTGTCGGAAGAAGATATTATCAAATTTAAAAGTGTGGCCTTTGTTGATTCTGTTGCAGGCCTTGATGATGCTTATACACATATGGGGCCTTTGGTATCTTCCTATAATTCAAGGCAGTATTTTATTGATAAGATAAAAATTAATACAGGCGAAAGGCATGCTGCAGAAGTGGATAAAATTGCCGCCGCTATGTCAATCATCAGCGAAAGTGATGCAATGAATCTAATAACATTGATCGCTAACAGCAGCCCGGGAGGAGGACCTTTGGAAATTGATATTACTTCTTTTATCCGGGATATGGAGGCTGCCCGGAATAATTATTCGGCCCAGGTAACCTTAATAAGCAGGTACCTTGAAAGTAAAAGAGATGCATTGATGCTTATACAGGCTGAGGACATCAAAGAACCTGAAGGCGACTATACATCAAATTATAACTCACTGGTTGAGTATCTATCAACCCGTAAATGTTCATGCGATATTGCTGCACTGAAATTTCTGCTTCAGCGCTATAAGGAACAGCAGGCGAAGCTTACTGATATGAACAATTTTTCTGTGTACGCACAGCATCACCCCGGTCTGCAGCATAAGGCAGGCGTAACTGCAGGCGGCACATTCGTACTGGTGTATAAAGGAGCAAATGACAACACAGCACCTGGTATAGATGTTAACACAGTTATTGCAGATTTTTATCTTCCATACACCTGCTGCAGCGATTGCACTCCATTGGAAATAACTATACAACAACCACCACCACCCGTACAACAGCCCCCTGTAGCAAAGCCTGGTGATAATATCAGCATTCAGTTGCCGTTGAATTCCGTTACACTGGACGGAAGTACTTCCTCAGATCCTGATGGAACAATAGAAACTTATTTCTGGGAGAAGACTGAAGGAGCAGACGTAACGATTGACGCTGCAAACCCCACAACTATCATTGCGTCGGGGCTTGTTGCGGGAGTTTATAAATTTAAACTGACCGTTACAGACAATGACGGGCTGAGCAACAGCGGCATGGTAACGGTGACGGTGATTGAACCAGCTAATATTCCGCCAACAGCAGTTGCTACAGTTGATAAAACAAATGTCACATTGCCGGATGGTACGGTAACACTCAATGGCGGTAATTCTACAGATCCTGATGCAGGTACAGTTTTATCATATGTATGGTCGCTTGATGATGGGATAACAGGTGCCGTTATCAATGCTCCAAACCAGGTATCAACCACCGTAACTTTTTCCCAACCGGGGTTATATGTATTTACATTGACAGTGAATGATGGTAAGGGCGGCAGTGATACGGACAAAGTTTTTGTGCTGGCTAACAGGCCGGCCCCACCAACAAACATTCCACCCACTGCAGTAATAAACGCAAGCCAGCATATGGTTACACTTAACCCGAATAATAGCGCAGGGGTAACATTAAATGGCGCTGCTTCTTCAGACCCGGATGACGGAATAAAAACCTACAAATGGTCTATGCAGGGTGGAATGACGGGTGCTCTCATACTTTCACCCGATGATAAAATTACGGATGTAAAGTTTACACAAGCCGGTACTTATCTCTTTACGCTTACAGTTACCGATTATGCTGGTATGCCGGCAAATACTTTTGCGCTGATAACCGTAAACCAAAGAAATATTGAACCGGCAGTAAGCTCATGCGGGGAATTGTCAGTTATGCGTTCGGATTTTGTCAGGATCCAGGAAAACAACAGCGGGCCTTTTATAGCTTTTAAAGAGATATATCGTTCTAACGGTGAGCTTAAGCAATTTTATGATGATGCTTCAGCACCAGAAATAGAAGCCGCAAACGAAACGGCACAGACAGACTTTTTTGTACTTAAAAAATTACATACGAGATTAGTAATATGGTTAACAGATTTAAGAGAGCCTATGTCAAGATTTGATGTTACGATTCCTATGCTTACGATGCTAAATATTCATGCGCAGCTTGCATTTTATGCAGCCTGTATTCAGGCCAAAGATGTAAATGATTCCGAAACCAGGGTGCCAATGCGTAACTCACTTGAAGCGTTGATTTCTATTCTCAATCTTCTTTCTCAGCGAGTGCCTGATTACGCTGTTGATCAAAGAAATGTATTGAAAAAATTACGCTCAATTACAATAGGGGCTAAAGACATTGCTTTGGCCAGTGATAATAATAAACCTGAATATATAATAAGGCTTGATAAAATTATCGGCCAGTTAACAGCAATGAATTTGTAAAAATGGTCCTGCAGAAAAACATTATTGGCAAACAAAATCTTCATTTCCATTTTGAGGGAAATGAAGACGGTTTTATGCTTCAAAAGGAAATAACAGACTGGTGTGCTATTTCATTGAACCCGGCAATAGAAGCGCTCTTAAATGAGTATGGGCAAACAGATGAAGTGATACAGCTAAATGAACTTGAGCTGTCGGTTGATATTTATGACACAAGGCAATGGCAGAAGCTGTTGTGTGAGAAAATAGTGCAGCAAATACGAGAAAATCTGGAGTTGAAAAAAAACGGCATGCAGGTGTTATCCGGCAGTGCTGCCTTTTTGCAGGTACTTATTTGTTTTTTAAAAAATGGGGTACTGCCATGGAATGCCGGGATAGATTCAAAAGCAACATTCGATGAATCGTTTGAAAAGCAGATCGCCCTGCTGACAGTTGAAGATGCCAAAGGCTTTGTGGATGTGCTAAAAGATAAAACGGCCGTGATGCGTTTAAGCCAACTGCTCGGTGTTGCGCAATTTGTTCTTTTTACTGAAAAAATATTGAATGATAACCGGGGGGATATAAAATTAGTGATGATGGATATTGAAAAAATAGTTGATGCTTGCCCGGGCAATATTGATGACCAAAAGAAAATATACAACAGTTTTATGTTGGAAATCCTTGCTTCCTTTCCGGAATGGCCCAGGGAAGGGTTGTTAGATAAAGCTATCCGGCGATCACTGTATCAAATTGGACTTTCTCCCGGGCAACTGAAAAAAATAGATGTAGATGAACTTGGCTCGGCTTCATTAAGAAAAGAAATTTTAATGATGGAGGAAAACAAAACCATGGGAAGCAGTCCTGCTGTCTTTACTTCGCCAGGTAACATTGACCCCGGAATAGAACTGGAAAAAGGAATAGATCTGGAAGAAGGAATATACATCAACAATGCCGGAGCTGTTATCATTGCTGCTTTTTTACCCCGTTTGTTTTTACAAACTGGTTTGGTAAAAAACGGAAGGATCGATGACCTGCCTTCTGCATTACAATTGGTTCATTATTGCGTTACTGGCGATGAAAATGCAGCCGAATTTGAGTTGCCGCTGCTAAAAATACTCTGCGGAACAGCATTACAGCAGCCAATAGAAATGAGGTCTGAAATAAACAACAGGATAAAGCATGAAGCTGAAAGTATGCTGGGTTCAGTTATTGAGCACTGGGACGCTTTAAAAAACACATCCATTGCAGGATTGCGTCAGTCGTTCTTACAACGCAAAGGCAAACTAAGTTTTAAAAATGGCGAATGGATGCTGCAGGTGGAAACGAAATCTTATGATATTTTATTACAACAGCTTCCGTGGAATATCAGCATGATAAAATTACCGTGGATGAAAGATATGTTGAAAACTGAATGGATATTTTAAACACCAAATAAAACCAAATATCATGGCACTCTTAAAAAAAGGCGACAAAGGTCCGGCAGTGAAAGAACTTCAAAAAATGCTGCAGGAACTGGATTACAATGTACCCATTTCCGGGGTATTCGATACTGTAACTTTTAATGCAATTCAAAATTATCAAAGCAGCCACCTCGACAAATTTGGAAGACCACTTGAAATTGATGGAAGCGTGGGAGACCTTACCATGTGGGCATTGCAAAACCCACGAACAAAGGCTGTAACCGGAGTTATTGATTTTACGAAAATGCCAGCTGCGTCTCTTGGCGGCACTGCAATTGGCCGGGCTGCGTTAAAAGCGGCCATTGATGAAATATTGAACGGTGCTGGAGAAATTGGTGGTAACAACCGCGGTAAGTTTGTAAAAAAGTATATGCAGCCGGCAGGTCTTTCTGACGGCCACAGCTGGTGTGCAGGTTTTGTAAGCTGGTGTTTTTTGCAGGCCGCCGGAGGTGATAGAAGCAAAATGCCTTTTAAATATAACGCTGGCGCAAGAAATATTTTCAACCAGTATAAAGCAAAAGGATGGATAATAGATAATGCAACCCAGATCCCTGAGCCAGGAGATATTGCTGCCTTTTGGAGAGTGAGTTTGCCGAGTGGTTTTGGACATATAGGAATTGTGCATCATTGTGCCGATGGATTTGTGCATACCATTGAAGGAAATAAGGCCTCCAAAGTTGCTGGCTTTACTTATACCAAAACAAGGATGGATAAATTCCTGGGTTTTGGAAGAGTGATGGGATAAAATTTATACAGTATGTTTTCATCTGCAGAAAAAACAATACCGGTAACAGTGCAGCGGCAGCAACAGGCTGCTGCACCGGCTTTTTTTCGAAAAGCGGGTGAAGAAACATTTTTTGGTGCAGAAAAGCAATCCTCCTTTTTTTCTCCGGTAATACAAACAAAACTTACTGTAAGCAGTCCCGATGATCCGCAGGAAAAAGAAGCAGACGCAGTTGCAGATGCCGTAATGCGCATGCCGGATCCGGTGTCTGTACAAGCAAAAGACGAAGAAAAGCAACTGGACCGTAAAGAAGGGCAGGAAGAGGAAATTCATACAAAACATGAAACAGCCTTAGTAACGGTACAGCGTAAGTGCGAAAGTTGCGAAAAGGAAGAAACGACCCAGGCAAAACTTTTCCGTATGGTGCAGCGGAGTGAAGAAACTGAAGGGGAGGAAACTGCCGTACAGGCAAAACAGGCTGGTTTATACCGCTCAGATATTTTCAAACAAAGTGGCCGGGGGCCGCCGGTCAATTCCATACAGCCATCTTTTGAGCAAAGCTTATCGTCTTCCAAAGGAAGTGGCAGTGCTTTGCCAACTGGTACGCAACAATTTATGGAAAGCCGCTTTAATGCAGACTTCAGCGGTGTGCGCATACATACAGGCAGCTATGCCGAAAGTATGAGCAGTACAATTAATGCACAGGCTTTTGCCCATGGCAATGATATTTATTTTAACTCCGGTAAGTATTCACCCAATACCGAAGCAGGGGGTACTTTGCTTGCTCATGAATTAACACATACTGTGCAGCAGGGAGCAAGCCCTGTAAATACTTCCACCAATGTAGCTGCAAAAACCACTTCAAAAAATACCGCACAAACAAAAAGGATCTGCCGGTATGCTCAAACCGGTCCATCAAGTCCAGAAAATGCCGGTCAATATAATTTAGCGGCCGTTTGGCAACAGCAGTCACTGCTAAAAAGAAATGGCACTAACGTAAAGCCACAACCGCATGAAAGGCAGCAGCAGTTGCCCCATTTAAACCGCTGTGAAGAAAATGAAAACGATACCAGTGAACAGGCAGTACTGCATACAAAACAGGAAATAAGCAGCTGGCAGGTAAATCATGATGGCGCACTGCAGACCTCAGCACCTGTTATTCAAATGCAAACCGGGGAAAGGGAGTTGCAAAAAAAGGAAGAAGAGTTACAGAGAGAAGAAGACGAAATAACGGCATCACCTGCACTGGAATTACAGGCAAAAGCAATCAGTACATTTTCGCTGCCTGCCACCGGTACATCAATACCGGCAGCCACTTTTTATTCCAGGCAAGTTCAAACAAAGAATTTTACGGGCAATGAACTGACCGCAAGTAATCCTGTCAGTTCACCTGCACAAGTATACACAGCATCAGAACGAGGACCACCGCTGGTGCAAATGCAGGAGGATAAAAACAGTATCCATCGGTCAGCAGTGGACGATGCACTGAATTTTGTGAGCGGCAGTTCATTATTGGGTTGCATCAGTATCCTGGATCCAGCATCAACCGGACCTTGCCTGCTGCAGAAAGCGAGGGATGTGGCATTGCATATACCAGGTTACCGGGCCTTAAGAGTGGTACTTGGCAGCGATCCGATAACAGGTGAACACATAGAAAGGAACGGTCATAATTTTATTGAAGCCGCATTTGATATTATGCCGGGCGGGATGCTGCTGCACCAAAAACTGCAGGAGCAGGGACAACTGGATGCAGCCGCAGCATGGATCGATGGTAAGATAGAAGAGCTGGACAGTATTGTTTCGAATGTAACAGGGTCGTTTACACGCTTCTGGAACAGCCTGAGTATCGACAGGTTCAGTGATCCAATGGATGTGATACGGGAAGGGGCAGGCATTGTATTTGATTTTATCAGCAGTATTGTAAGCTTTGCCATAAGAACAGCTGGAGAATTGCTGCAGATGGTGAAGAACTTCTTACTGAATGCGATTGTTGATTTTATAAAAGAGCGTACAACAGCGTATCCATTGCTTACCGTGATATTGGGCGAAGATCCTGTAACCAAACAGGCGGTTGCAAGAAACGGAACTAATATATTGAATGCGCTGCTTGAACTTGGCGGAGAAGAAGGAATTAAGCAGCGCACCCAAATGCAGGAGACCGGCACTTTCCAGCGTATCGTGGGTTATATAGATGAAGGCATAGTAGTGTTTGGTAATTTGTATCAAACAATTGTAAATAATTTTAGTTTGATATGGGATGCGGTATCCATTGATTCACTGATACATCCCGTTGATACCTTCACCAGGCTGTACAACGTATTTGCCGAACCAATTGCACAGGTACTTGACTTTGTGAGGAGAGTGGCAGCGGAGATTTTGAAACTGATAAAAGAAGTGCTGATGCAGCGCCTGAGTGCATGGGCAAGACAGCAGCGTGGATATGCATTGGTGACCGTTATCATAGGAAAAGATCCATTTACCGATGCAGCAGTGCCATTCACCATGGAAAATGTGATCAAAGGATTTTTCAGTTTGATGGAAGGCGGCGAAGAACAGTATAACCAATTAAAAGAAAGCGGTGCAATAGACAGAACAGTGGCGAAGATAACAGCAGCAGTGACAAGATTGAATATGACACCGCAGGCCATTGTTCAGTTGTTTATTGGTTTATGGAATTCATTCAGCATACATGACCTGGCAGATCCGATTGCGGCTTTCCAGCGGATCATTGATAGGTTTGGCGAGCCGATAGGAAGGCTGATAAACTTTGTAATTGAGATTGTAAAGATCGTGGTGGAAGCGATTCTGATCGTTATGAACTTCCCATTTGATCTTATCAATAATATCATCCGGCGTGCCATGGCTGCAATGGACAGGATCAAGAGAGACCCGGTTGCCTTCCTTAAAAATTTATTGAGGGCCATCAAGCAGGGCTTTATCCAGTTCTTTGATAATATACTCACACATTTATTGAATGGTGTGGTTGGGTGGCTGATGAGTGAGTTAAGGGATGCCAACATACCTGCGCTCACCGATTTTTCTTTACGTGGTGTGATTGGCTGGGTGCTGCAGGTACTGGGTATTTCAATGGAAGCGATTTGGGCAAAGCTGGCAGCACATCCACGTATAGGTCCTCAGCGTGTTGCAAGGATCAGAAGCATGATCAGCTCACTCGATGGTATCTGGACATTCATAAAGGATGTGCAGGAACGGGGTATGGCTGCTATATGGGATAAGATACAGGAACAGCTTACTAACCTATGGGACACCGTTATTGATGCAGTGAAGAACTGGATAACCGAACAGATCGTAAACCGGGTGGTGGCAAGATTACTGAGCATGCTTGACCCAACGGGTATTATGGCGGTGGTAAACAGTGCGATAGCTATTTACAGTGCCATTCAGAGCTTTATCCGCTACCTGCGTGAGATTTTGGAAGTGATCAATTCTTTTGTAAATGGGGTAGCCGATATAGCAGAAGGCAACGTAACTACTGCTGCCAATTATTTAGAGAGAACAATGGGCAGGGCAATGCCCATTGTGATTGGGTTCCTTGCTAACCAGGTTGGTTTAAGTGGTGTGGGCAGAAGAGTGGGAGAGATGATCGAAAGGGTGAGGGAAATGGTGGATAATGCCTTGACATGGCTGGTGAACAGGGCGGTGGATACGGGGATGAATTTGCTGGATAGGTTGATGGGAAGGGG
>JAKQJG010000254.1 GCA_029561305.1 Bacteroidota bacterium
GGAGGTAAAAAAGAACTCTGTGCCCCATTTTGCCAAAGCACCGCATAGGTAAATGCACTGATATCAATACCGGCAGCATACACTACCCCGTTAGCCACCGTGATAGCATTAACCGATGCCTGGTTGCTGGCAATGGTAAGACGCTGCAGCGCACCATTTTTCCAATACACCGCCTGGTTATGGCCATTAGAGGCGTCAACCTGGCTGCCGCCAACATATACATCATTGCCGTTAACATAAATACACAAAGCCTCTGCATCCGTGCTGCCGTCTGACAATGAAACCGGTACTCCGTTTTTCCAGTACATGGCCACATTGTCGCCTCCATTGTCTTCCTCGAAACCGCATACATATACATCACTACCGTTTACGAATACCCCTGTTGCCCTTCCATCCCTATTGCCATTGGTTAAACTTACCGCAGCACCATTACTCCAGTATTTGGCCATATCATTCCCGGTGCTGTTGTTTCTTTCCCAGCCTGCAATATGTTCAATATTATTAGCCACCACAATCGAAGCAGCCCTGTCGTGGGTGCCGCCTGCACTGCCTAATGCATAGGCCACGCCATCCACCCAGTACGTGGCTACATTCAGTACACTGCCTGATTTATCCTGGTAGCCTGCTGCATACACTTTCCCCCCCGACACAAAAATAGAACTGGCCACCGCATCCCTTGACCCATTGCTAAGCTGCACCGGGTTGCCATTTTTCCAGTACAGCGCTACATTTTTTCCACTGCTGTTGATGGCAGAGCCGGCAATGTAGATGTCTTTTACTGTGTTGGGTGTGGGTGGATTGTTGGTATTGTTGGTGCTGCTTTTTTTACAGGATGAAAAAAGAAGGGCCGCAACAACTGAAAAGCGCAACAGGTCGGGCACATGTATTTGGTGCATGTCAAAAAAAGTTTAGACGTGAATAATTACTGGCTGAAAATAATAACAAGATGAAAATGAGAAGGCGTACAATTATCCAAATGCAGCATTGGATTATTCAGCAGTAAAAAAGCGCAACAGGTATACGCAGGTGAAATTATTTTTTCAAAGCCGCAGCCACCTGCTGTTTGCGTTGGCGGCTTACCGGTAGCAGGGTTTTGTCTTTTAACACAACAGAGCCTTCATTATTAAATTGCTCGATACAATTCTTATTTACCAAATGTGATTTGTGGATCCGCAAAAAATTATGCTGTAATAAGATCTCCTCGTATTCCTTCATGGTTTTGGAGCTTACATGTTTACGGCCATCATTTAAAAAGAACCGGGTATAGTTTCCTTCACCCTCCAGCCGAACAATATTAGCGGGAGAAAAAAACACAGCGCCTGCTGTTGTGGGCACCGCCAGTTTAAAATCTTCTTCTTCTTTTTTAGCAAGATTCTGCAAGAGGTTTTTTAACAATGCATCCGTTTCCCTTTTGTGCTGGCTTACATCCAGGTACCTGGTTACAGCACCCCGTAGTTCTTCTGCATTGAGTGGTTTTAATAAATAATCCAATGCACTAAACCGGATGGCACGAATGGCAAATTCATCATAGGCTGTGGTAAAGATGATCTCAAAATTGATGTGCTTTACTTCATTTAAAAATTCAAAGCCGTTCTTTTCCGGCATCATGATATCCAAAAAAACGATCTGCGGCTGAAACTGCTGCAGCAACGCATGTGCTTCGCTGATCTTTGTAGCCAGCCGCACCTGTGTTATTTCAGGAATATGCCGCTCGATCATCAACTGCAGTACATTGGCTGCGGCTGCCTCATCATCAATTATTAAAGCTTTAATCACGCAATGAAATTACTAAAAAAGAAGCTCCGCCCTTCTTTCTTACAAAATGGGAATCAGGATAGTTACACGGGTGCCGCCATCGTTTGGCAGGTCATCAATAAACACATTAGCATGATGCTGGCTGCCTTGTTGCAGCAACTGCAACCGCTGTTGTACCAATGCAATACCCTTCGACTCGTGCCGGAGCAAGGTTTGCTGCTCCCGTATTTCAGCCGCCCTTCTTCTCCCTATCCCATTGTCTGTAACAACTGCCTGCAAATGAAAATCATCAGGCATGGAAAAGTGAATGCACAACTTCTTCTCCCCTGCTTTCAATGGCAGTCCATGTTTTACCGCATTTTCTACAAAAGGTTGCACCAGCATACCCGGCAGCTGCACGGCATCCGCTTCTATTTCCTCTTCGATGGTAATGTCAAAATAAAAATCAGTTCCCATACGGAGTTTTTCGATTTCAAGATAAAGCGTAAGCTGTTCCGCTTCTTCCTCCAGCGAAATAAATTGCTGTTGCGATGTATGCAGCACTTTACGCAACAGCAAAGAAAACTTTGAGATGTAGAGGTTGGCTGCATCCGTTTCATTCTTTAACGTAAACTGCTGAATGCTGTTCATGGCATTAAAAATAAAGTGTGGATTCATCTGCGCCCTTAAGGCTGTGATCTGCCAGTCGGCCAGGTCTTTATTAAGCTGCAGTACTTCCATTTCTTTTTCACGGGTTTGTTTTTCAGCCTGGATGGTTTCCATTTTATCTGCACACAAGGAAGCAATAACGGTCAATATTTTCACATGCTTCTCCTTAAAAAAATTCTTTTTACAATGCTCTGTATTAATGACACCCATTACATCTCCATGCTGAACAATGGGCACGGCTAATTCGCTGAACATGATCTTTTCATCAGCAGAATAATAGCGGCTGTCCTTAGATGTATCATTTACCAATACATACTCACCAGTGGCCGCTGCGGTTCCTACTATGCCTTTTCCTCTCGGCATGTGATACGCTTCTTTGTTTTTCTGAACCTGCATATCGCCCTTTAAACCATAGCCTGCATGCTGCATCAACATCGTTTTATCGTTGTTCCACAGGTAGATCATACACTCTTCAAAACCCATCTTCCCGATGAGGTTCTTCGCAATATCCCACAACATATCATCAATGGAGTTTTGCCGGCTGATGGCAGAACTGAAAAAACCGGTTACCTGTTCTATCTCTAACTGGTACTGGTATCCCAATACCTTAATTTTTTCCATCTCCGTTTTTTCAGCTTCCCTGGCAGCAATGATCCGTTCTTTATACCTGATAAAAGCATATACTATGCTGCCAATTATCAACAGTACGATCAATCTGAACCACCAGGTAGCCCAATATGGAGGCTTCACAATTATTTTTACTGATGTTGCACCGTCACTCCAAACCCCATTGGCACCAGCAGCTTTTACTTTAAAAGTGTAAGTACCAGGAGCTACATTGGTATAGGAAACATAACTGCGGCTGCCGGGGTATTGCCATTGCTTGTCAAATCCCTCCAGCATATAAGCATAGGTAACAGCATCAGGATAATAAACAGATGGAGATACAAAAGAAAAAGAGAAACTATTCTGGTTATAAAATACCTGTATGCTTTTTGTATTATTGAGCCGGAAACCATTGATACTGTCTTTATCAAATATTTTAAAAGCTGTAAGCCAGACTTTTGCCGTGTCCATATTTGAGCGCAATGTAACAGGGTCAAAACAAAAATATTTCTCTACAGCACCATGATATATTTTTCCATCAGCAGCCGGTTGCATGGGCGCCATCAATGTTTTGGAAGGCAAGCCATTTTTATAACTAAAATTTATAAACCTGCCGGAAGCTGGATTGAAACAACTCAACCCCGTACGGCAGGTGATCCAGATCATTCCCTGTTTGTCTTTTACAAAACTAAAAACGTTATCATGCTGTAAACCTTCTTTTGCAGAGAAGTGAACTGCCTTTGCAAACGTTCTGTCGTTGCTGTTTATTTTATATACACCATCACCGGTTCCAATGTAAATAAATCCTTTATCATCCTGTTGAAACGAATACCAGAATGCAGGAGGTACGGAATTATATTTACCTGGCTGATTGGTAAAATGATGAAACTTTTGCGTGGCGGTTTCCAGCACAGTGATGCCCTGCCTTGTTGACAACCACAACTGTCCATTATTATCTTCAAAAATCTTTTCTGCAAATAAATGATTGGTGAGGATGCTGTTGCTGTCTTTTTCATTGTGCCGGTAATGTTTTATAGCCTGCCTCGCTGCATCCAGCATTACCAGGCCTGTATCACCCGTAGCGATGTACAGGTTGTTCTGTTTATCCTCGTGAAAACAATATATCTTCTTAGCTGCAGCCTCTTTTAGAACCGGGAACAGCGCTGCAGCAGGAACTATTTTTTTACTGGCTTCATCAAATATCAACACTCCATTTTCATGTGATGCCAGCCAGGTTGTATTGTTGTGGTCACGGAAAATGGCATTGACGATCAGCGTCTGCCCTTTGCCTTCAGCCGTTAAAAAAGGGAATGTTTCTACAGTGCCATTGCTGTTGAATACATACAGACCATCGCCAAAATAACTGCCTGCATATACATTACCGTCAGCAGCCGGGTATACCGACCGGGCATATAAAGTGCCGGGTACTTTATTATACGCCGACGGCATGGTGGTTGACTGAAATAAAGAGGATACCTTATTGAATACCCAAATGCCATCATGCTGGGTAGCCATCACTATGTTTTTGTTGGACGCAGAAAATGCTTTTGCCTGGAAACGGTAGGTTCCTGTTTCTAAAAAATTTTCTTGCTGTAAAAACCTGAAACGGGAAGACTGTACATCAAAAACTGCCACACCACTGTCTTGTGTAGCCGCAAATAAGTGATTGTCATCATAACTCAACAGGGCATCAATATTATTAGCAGAATATGCGGTGGTGCTGTTCTTTGAAAAAACATGCTGACTAACCTTGCCCGTAACTACATCCAGTTCTACCAGACCTTTGTTTTTAACAGCAGAATAAATTCTGTCACTGCTCCCTGGCACCAGTATTGCGAGGGTGTTTCCAACTTCATCTGTAGAATACCCGTTATCATGCCATTTTTTTACCAGGTTGGTTACAGTATCATAGCCGTACAGTCCCGAAGATGATAATATCCACAATACGTTTTTTCTTTTAACATCAGCTGCAGTTTTAACTATAATAGAATTATTGAGAAACATACCGGCGGGTACAGCCAACTGCCTTACAAGTCCGTTTTTTGCAATTGTACATACTGCCTTGCCGGCACTCACCACAATTTGATCACCCCATGTATCAATAGAATTAATAAATAGTAAAGCCCCTGGTAAAGGATGAATTGAAAATGTATCGGCGTTGTAATCATAACTGTACAATCCTTTATCCGCCGTTCCGATCCATACTATACCATTATTGTCCTCATGCAAGGCCGTAATGGCATCAGAAGCGATCGTATTGGTGGTAATGCCTGGTTCATAACGGTGATAGGTATTGCCATCAAAACGTACGAGTCCCTGGCTGCTGCCAAACCATAAAAAACCTTTGCTGTCTTCCAATATGGTCCTGATATCATCATAGTTACGGGACCCCGGCAACGGAACAAATTTGGGTTGCACCACTTTCGCCTGTGCGTGGGTCTCCGGCAATGCAGAGCACAGTAATACAATGACAAAACAAAAAACAAACCGTAAAGCTTTAGTATCAGCTGCAGCCATTGAAACGTCAGATAGTGGTTGGTTAAATGTAACAATTTAAGTTTGTACCGGTGCTCCATTGAACTTGCCACCGTCAAATTAATCATTATTAAAAGAGCGCACCCGGTTTATTATCTAACTGTATGATCTGATTATTCAATGGACGTGCAACATAAAAACAAGTGCCGGCAGCTCAAAGAAATGCTATACAAATTCCATTTAGCAAAATCGCCGTTTATCCAAAAAACAACTTGCCGGATAATAAAGAAAGTAGATTTGATAAAAAACAATGCTATGCTACCAAAATTTTGGTTCTGCCTGCTGATTCTTTCAATATCGATAACAAGTAAAGCACAAACAGAAAGAGAACAGGCCTCTGCAGTGATCGAATTGTATTTTGAAGGATGGGCCACCAGTGACACGGTAAAGGTTTCAAAAAGTATGCACCCAACCTGTCATTTAAAATACTATCGCGACAGTATATTCAGGGATATTACCAAACAGGAATATATCAGCCGTTTTGGAAAACCAAAAGAAAGGGACAAAACCACCATCACCCGGCTGGAGTTCTTGGATATCACTGGCAATATTGCCCAGGCCAAAACAACCATTGAAACAGACAAAGGGATATTCACCGATTACTTCAACCTGATCAAAACAAAAGAGGGCTGGTTTATTGTTGATAAGATTTCTGCGATGGCAAATAAAAAATAAGACCCCAGTGGAAAATAAATATCAGTCGGGGGACAAATTAATGACTTTTCTGTAATGGCTCACAGATATAATTCCATTCGCAATTAACTACTGTTGATAGAAAAAACACTTTAAATAAATAAAATTCCTGAGGAACACATAGACCCGCCCGGAGCTAAATAAATCAAGGTTTCCTTGAAAAAAGCTAACTGCCTGCATGAATCGAGTTATAAAAAGGTTATTGCAGAATCTGTATCTTAAAATTTTTTCTGAGCAGGTTAATAATATTCATAAAAGCACGAAAAATGAAAGTGCTTGTATTATAACCATAATTCAGGTTTTTATGAAACAAATGAACAAGCACCGGCGGAGTAAAGATATCTACTTCGCTGAATGTTTTAAATACTGTTGACTCCTTCGTTCTAAAACAAATCCGGAATGATGGGGCATGAGCTCCGTTCATCTGGATGTTATAAATCTTTAAACTGTCATCCACATAAATGTTTGGATAGATCCATTCATTTTCTGCTTTTTTGATGCTATCTGAAGTATAGAAACAGACATCGTTATCAAAACCATTGATCACCTTACTGAATATCCTGTCGCCGGCAATTGAACTTTTAAATGTAGAATTGAACTTGCCAAGCGTGCAGCGGCTACTAATTTTTGAAATAATGTATGTGCCATTGGGATCTTCATCAAGCGCATTGCCTAGTGAGTCATACATAGCAATACCTCCACCTTGTTCAACTGTAAGCCCAATGACCCAGTCACTGTCAGTAAGACTGAAACCAGCTATGATGCTGTCTTCCGGATTGTGATACCACTGGGAGAAAGCACTCGTAAACTGAAATATGCTAAACAGCAAAATGAAGGTCCTCGTCATAAGGGATTATAATTTTATCCTGTTAGCTGCAATGTTAATCACAATTAGCCTGATCTCTATTCAATCCAGTCTGCAATAAAAATATTGGTGTCCCTGGTGCCGCCATTGTTGCGGTTGCTGCAAAAAACAATTTTCTTTCCATCGGGGCTGAACATCGGAAAAGCATCGAATGATTTTTCTGCCGAAATTTTTTCCAGCCCACTGCCATCTTCATTTACCAAAAATAAATTGAAAGGAAAACCACGTTTACTCTGGTGATTGCTGGCAAAAATTATTTTTTTACTATCCGGTAAATAAGCCGGCGCCCAATTGGCATTACCCAGAGCCGTTACCTGCTGCACATTGCTTCCATCTGCATTAGCTATGTATACTTCCATATTAGTAGGTGCCACCAGGTTTTCTGCCAGCAGGTCTTTGTATTCTTTTATCTCAGCATCGGTTTTAGGTCGACTTGCTCTCCAGATGATCTTCTTTCCATCAGGACTGAACCAGGCTCCACCATCATAACCTAATGCAGTGGTAATTCTTTTTTCCTTACCGCTTTTCAAATCCATTATGTACAGATCAATATCTCCATCCTTGGTGCTGGTATAGATCATTTTTTTTCCATCAGGCGAAATAGTAGCTTCTGCATCGTAACCCTTACCGTTAGTAAGCTGTTTGATGATCTTGCCATCCAGGTCTGCTAAAAAAATGTCGAAACTTTCATATAAAGGCCAGATGTATTTGTTGCCATATTTTTTTCTGTCGGGTACAGGTGGACAGGTATCTGCTCCCAAATGTGTGCTGGCATATATCACATGTTTACCATCTTTTGTAAAAGCACCGCAGGTTGATCTTCCTTTGCCCGTACTTACCAGTCTGGGTTCGAATTTTTCACCTTCTTTTACCGGCACTTTCCCTATAAACATCTGGTCGCAGGGAATACCTTCTTTACTGCTTGTTTTCTGAAAAATCAGCCATTGTCCGTCGAAGCTGAAATAAGCTTCCGCATTATCACCGCCGAAAGTAAGTTGCTGCACGTTGGCAAAATGTTTTTCAAGGGCATAGTGAGTACTGTCTGAAACAACCGGTTTGCCTGCTGCTGTTCCCTGTGCAGCTACCCGGATTACGGGCAATAAAACCAACAAAATATAAAACGTTTTTTTCATCTGGATAATTTAGGCCGCAAAAGTAAAGCACGGCTATAGTACTATTGTCAAAATATTGTCAGCAGTTTACAGGGCAAGGGCTTATTTTTGCGTTTTTATTACCATACATGATCAAGATCATCTTTTTTGCAACCGCTTTATTATTTTTTTCTTGTACTGGCAGCAACAGCAGTGAAAAGAAAACCATGTCTGCGGATTTACCTGAAGAGGAAAAGAAATTAAGAGAAGCCATCAAGGCACATCCTGATTCCCTTATGCTGGTAGAAAACCTGGTTCAATACTTCAGGGATAATAACAACTACAGTGAAGCCATTGCAGAAACAGAAAAAGCGCTGCAAAGAGACAGTTTGAATGAAAAACTGTGGTACATGAAGGCACTGATGCTGTTTGAAAATGAAGACACCACTAAAGCTATTACAGCATGGGAAAAGATCATCAAAATAAACCCACGCCCGGAGTATATTAAAACCCTGGGGTTTTTATACGCCATTACCAAAGACAATATGGCCATTGCTATGAGCGACCTGATGATGAGAGTTTCTCCGCCAGAGGCTCTTTTTATCAAAGGAATCTATTTCGGTAAAATTGGAGAAAAGGAAAATGCAATAGCTTTTTTTAATGAATGCCTTAGACTGAATTATAAAGACCTGATGGCCTATCGTGAAAAAGCCATAGCGGAATATGAACTGGGAAGGTATGTGGATGCCTTGAAAACACTGGAACTCTCTTTAGCTGTAAAGCAAACCTATGACGAGGCGTATTACTGGACAGGCCGCTGTTATGAAAAACTAGGCAAAAACAAAGAGGCTGCTGAGAATTACCAGATGGCGATCCAGTTTGCAGAAGGCAACGACTACCCAGAGGCAAAAGATGCGCTGGGAAGAATGGGGATTGTGCAGTAAGCAATAAGCAATAAGCAACAGACAACTGGCAAGGGACAAAAAAGGAAAGAGGTATAAGGATACTTGTTACTTGCAATGGTGTAAAAAGTAAAAGCGTCCATTATCAATTATCTAACTATCCATTATCAATTAACAAATTATCCATTCATCACATGCCAATCATCGCACCATCACTCCTCTCTGCAAATTTCCTGCAACTGCAAAAAGACTGCGATATGCTGAATGCCAGCGAAGCAGACTGGTACCACCTGGATGTGATGGACGGCAGGTTTGTTCCTAATATTTCTTATGGCCCAATGATCATAGAATTTATAAGAAAGGCAACCACCAAAGTATGTGATGTGCATTTGATGATAGAAGAACCCGGCCATTATGCGGAAGCATTTAAAAAAGCAGGCGCTGATATTTTAACCGTACACTACGAAGCCTGTCCGCACCTGCACCGCAACATCCAGCAGATAAAATCGCTTGGTATGAAAGCAGGTGTAGCCATTAACCCACACACTTCAATCGATGTACTGAAAGACGTATTGAAAGAGATTGACCTTGCACTGATCATGAGTGTGAACCCGGGCTTTGGCGGACAGCATTTCATCCCCAACACGCTTAATAAAATAAGAGACTTACGGCAACTAATAGCCCAACAGCATGCAGAGGTATTGATAGAAATAGATGGTGGCGTTACAGTAGAAAATGCAAAAGATATTATTGATGCAGGCGCCGATGTGCTGGTAGCAGGCAATACTGTTTTCAGGTCTGCTGATCCGGCAGCTACCATCGCCAGGCTTAAAGCAATTCGATAAAATATTTTACCAACTACATGCAAACGGTCAGCAGCAACGAACATACAGCAGATCATCAGAAGACTGCCGCATGGGTGATGCGGCTCGTTTGTATCTGTTGGCTGATGGCAAAACTGATTGGCTGGAAAGTATGGATAAAAGACAGGCAGTTTCCGCTGGCACCGGTGGCCGGATGGCTTAACTGGCCTTCGCTGATGCAATACATCCTTTTTGTATTGTCACTTTCACTGATCATCTCACTTGTATTTAAACCGTTCAATAAAATAATTATTGTAACACTTCTGTGCAGTGAAACCCTTAGCTGCTTGGCAGACCAAAACAGATGGCAACCCTGGCAATATCAATACTTTTTTACAATAGCAGCCTTTATCATAAATTTCAAAAACACGAAAAATTTTATTGCCTGCATTGCATTTATCATGGCTTCTACCTACTTCTACAGTGGAATCGGAAAATTCAATGAAGGCTACCTTGTACTGGTATGGGATAATATATTCCTGAAAAACATATTTAAATTGAGCGAAGAAGCCTATCGCCAAAACAGTCTTCATTATTTGGGCTATGCCACCGCGTTAGCAGAAGTACTATTTGCCATCGGCCTCTTCTTTTCCAAAACAAAAAAAGCTGCTGCCTGGGGAATGATCTGTATGCACCTGCTTATTTTATACGCTTTAGGGCCGCTTGGTATTAATTATAACCCGGTGATATGGCCCTGGAATATTTTAATGGCTATTCTTTTGTTTGTTGTATTTATTAAAGTACCGGGGTCGCCAATCCATATCAAAGCACTTTGGCCTGGTCTTAACAAAGCGGTGCTGATTGCATGGGGTATTTTACCTGCATTGAACTATGTTGGATTATGGGATAATTATTTTTCGTGTCGCCTGTATTCCGGTGGATTGCCACAGATGGCTATTTGCCTTAAAGACCAAGGAGAAATAGAAGAACTACAGCCCTACATCAACTCCACCGACATTTATAACAGGTGTAATGGCAAAGCGATGATAAACCTGCAAAACTGGGCTGTAAAGGAAATGGAGGTACTTCCGCTTCCGGAGATAAGGGTTTATGAACAAATACAACGTCAATGGATGCAGGCACACCCGGGTTCTTCAGCCAGGTTTGTCATCTATTATATCAATCATCAAAAGCCGGCGCCAGCAAGTAAATAGTTATTGTTTGTTTATCCTTCCAGTAATTTTTCTGCAATCAGCAGGTCTGCCGGTTTGGTGATCTTAATATTGTTCTCCTCCCCTTCCACCAGGTGTACTTTTAAACCAAATGCTTCCACTACCGTAGCTTCATCGGTGAACTTATCCTTAAAATCTATCTTAAAAGCTGGTAATATGATTTTACTGTGAAAGGTCTGCGGTGTTTGCACCAGTTTGATATTACTTCGTTCCGCCGCTTCATTGTTTTCTCCCTTTACAATACGCACGCTGTCTTTACAATCGATCACCGGAATGGCGGAGCCGTTTTGCAATGCAGCGGTATAGCAACGGTGAATGAGCGTTTTGCTCAGCAGGCAACGTACCCCATCATGCACAAAAACCATACATTCTTCCTTGATCAGCTGTAAGCCATTTTGAACAGAATGAAAACGGGTCCGCCCTCCTTCTGTAATGGTAATACGGCTGCTGTCGAAATACGCATCAATGATCTCCTTGCCTGCGGCAATATTGTCTTCCGGCAATACAAGGATGATGGACAGATCACTGTATGCCTTTAAAAAAGTATCGATGGTATAATATAAAACCGGCTTACCGTTAAGCAACATAAATTGCTTTGGTATTGCTGCGTTCATCCTGGCGCCGCTGCCCCCGGCTACTATAACTGCTGTTTTTTTCATACACCCCTACCCCCTAAAGGGGAATTTTAGAATCTTTAATTGTCAATATTTTGTTTTCTTCAACAGTGGTTTTTAAAAGCTTTTCGTACACACGACTGATCACTTATCACTGAACCCCAAAACTCAGTCTCCGTAAATCTTTACTACCTCCAGCCCATGGCTGTTCCTGGCGGCACGGTACATGCCCACTGTATTAAACAGCATGGCAATATTACCTGCTGCATCTACGCCGATCATGCCGCCCTCTCCTTCTATTGCAACGAGCTTTTTATTCACCACTTCATACATCGCATCATACAGGCTAAGTTTTTTGTATTCCATCATACAGCTTACATCATAGGCGGCTACCGCTTTAATAAACGGCTCGCCATGACCGGTGCAGCTGATGGCGCAGGTTTTGTTATTGGCATAATTACCAGCCCCAATTACCGGGCTGTCTCCAATGCGGCCGTACTTTTTATTCGTCATGCCCCCGGTGCTGGTAGCTGCTGCAATATGACCGTTCTTATCACAGGCCACTGCACCCACGGTTCCAAATTTTTTATCCTTCATCAGCGCTTCTACTTTGGCATTAGAATGGTCAAGTGCATAACTATCCCCATCCCTCATCGCCTTCCATTGATCATACCTGAACTGGCTGAAAAAATATTCATCCGGTTCCATTTTTATCTTTTGGTTGAGGGCAAACTCATTGGCACCTGTTCCGCACAAAAAAACATGGTTACTATGTTGCATTATGGCCGTAGCCAACTCCACGGGGTTGCGAATGTTTTTCACGCCCGCAACAGCACCAGCGCTTAAGTTATATCCATCCATCACAGCTGCATCCATTTCATGTGAACCTTTGTTGGTAAACACACTTCCCCTGCCGGCATTGAACAGCAGGTTATCCTCCATCGACATCACTGCTGCCTGCACCGCATCTACAGCACTGCCCCCCTTTTTTAATATAACATAACCTGCCTGCAGTGATTCATTTAATGCCCTTGTATATTCCTGCTCCAGTTCCGGGGTCATCAGTTCTTTCAGGATGGTACCTGCACCTCCATGTATGGCGAGGGAAATTTTTTGCATACTTATTTTTTCTGCGGCGAAAATAGCTAAAGATTGTTAAGGGTTGTTAGCTTTGATGAAAGATGGCACCAGGGTTAAAAAAATCTTTATAAAAAGAGAAAGCTGGAACCCGGGCCTGGATGAATTGTCTCCAGATTCCGAAAGGCAATGCCCTTTTATAGTATTCTGCCTCACATAAAAGGTACATTTTTGAGCTGGAAGGAGTTAAAAAAATTAGTTTTCCACCGGATGCAACTCTATTTGTCCTAAATTTGTCTTTCCTCCGTTCCGTCCGCCGACCCTGTAAAAACTGGATTGATAACGAATTATAACCAGTTTTACATGACCACACAATGGTACGCTGTATGCACCCGACCTCAACAGGAGTTGAAAGTATCAGCAGCATTAACTAAGAAAGGAATCGAAAACCTATGTCCACTTACCAGGAAAATGCTGGTAAGCAATGGTTTCAGGAAGAAATTAACCTGGAATCCAGTTTTCCCTTCTTTTGTATTTGTACATATAACTGAAGCCCAATTCAATACTGTTCTCCGCACCAATGATGTGATGAGCTTTATGTATTGGATGGGTAAACCTGCGGTGGTAAATGATGCCGACATCAAAACCATCGAACAGTTTACCACCCGCTATCCTAATGTAACAGTACAAAAGACTGCCATTATCAAGAACGCAGTTCTTGCAGCCGCCGCTTTTGACGAAACTGCTGAAGAAGAAGTTGAATTGCAGGATGAAAGGATCCGTACGGTAGTGCCTTCATTAGGGTTTATCCTTACTGCTTCAAGGGAAAAGAATTACCGTGTTATCAATACAAATATTGAAAGAGGTAAGATGATCGATTAATAACATTTTAACGTATAAAAATAAAAAAGGGGCCCAATCGGCCCCTTTTCATTTTGCAGGTATTGTTTATTACTGAATTGTCAGCGAACCCGGTACAATTAAATTCTTACCTGTATTCACAGTCAATGTTGCTCCTGCAGATATGGTTTGAGATATATTTAACGTACAATTGCCGCCATTAGAATGGTTAATGATAATAGCAGCACCTGAAGGCAATGGGTTGGGCGGCACCGTACCGCCGCTCCAGTTGGCAGGTACATTCCAGTTGCCTGTGCCGGTGAAGGTGTAAACGGTAGCTAGCGGTGTGGCAACGAAACTACAGCCTGTAGCAGTTGCTCCATTGATATTGAGTCCCCATCCAGTAAGTGAACCGCCATCATCCGTTGCATTATCACGAATCGACAACGTCCATGTACCGGCACTGTTGATGCCATTGAAAGTTGAGAGCAAACCTACCGGCTGTGTCACTTGCCCGGTGGTCATAGGACAGTTAACACCAGCACCACCAGCGTCGTCAAGGTTAATATTAAAGTCTTCAAATCCACCTGAACATGCGCCATCCAATAAGGTAATGGTTACATTATTAGGTCCCCGCAGACTGAAAGTAAGATCACCTACATAAGTATGACTACCGGTAAGATTTATTACATTCAGGTCTGTTATGATCACTCCTTTTTCAGCCGGTATCACCAGGGTTGAAGTCACAGTAGGCGTACCAATGGCAGTAATGGTCCTGGGCACATTTGTGCTGGCCTGGCAGGATGATATACCAGTTTTAAAACGGTTTACAGCACTGATAGCACCTGGCCCGCAATTACCTAAGCCCCTTACACGCCAGTAGTAAGTTGTATTTTCTGTTAGTGTACTGCTGAGTGCGTAAGGCAGAGATGTAATACTAGTCAAAGATTGAAGGTTAGCAGAAAAATCACTGGCTGTTGAAATCTCCAGTGTGTAAGACAAACTGCCTGAAAGCGCCGACCAGTTAAAGGAAGGCTGAACGGCTATACCGGTGGCTTCTGCTGCGGGTGTTGCCAATGATGGAGCCGCTAAGTTGCCAACAATAAACTGGATATTTTTTGTTTTGGTAACAGCTCCTGCAATACCTGTAACCGTAATGGTATACGAACCCGGTGCCAAACTGCCGGCATTATTTAATGTAACAGTGGTACTACCGCCAGGTGATAGAGAATTGGCACCAAAACTTACCGTGGCGCCAGCAGGAACGCCCGTGGCTGACAGATTGATGGAAGTAAGAAAAGTACCTAAAGCTGCGGTTTTAAGAGTAGCCACTCCGCTATTGCCACAAACAACAACTGGTTGCGGATCATTAAACACAAAGGTGTTGGAGCTTGAATTTTGTATCCTGAAATTATTATTGGAAATATCATAGAACACATTGCCCACTGCCATAATCCTTATCCGCGCCGTTGAGGTCAAATTACCCGGTACCTGTATCTCTTCGCTTCCATCATTTGCTGTACTGGCCGATAAAGTAATGGGGTAAGAAGTACCGCCATTGGTGGATAACTGTATCATTACATTGGCACAGTTGATGGGAGCGCCAGCAGTACCCTGGGGATTCCAGGTAATGGTCCTGAATTCATTTGCCAGCCAGGTTATACCAGACGCTGTTGGAAAGGTAACGTAAAATGAATCTGAAGTAACGGTAAGATTCGTCTCGTCAAAACAAACGCCGCCACCGCCAGCACGGTTATCCCT
>JAKQJG010000256.1 GCA_029561305.1 Bacteroidota bacterium
AGAGGTAAAGAACAAGATCTGTTCACAAAAGCCTTACGGTGAGTGGCTGAATAAATACAAGATAAGACTGGAAGAACTACCTGAACCAAGGGTGATGTTTACGCACCTCGAAAGCGACCAGATCTTTAAATATCAAAAGGCATTTGGTTATTCTACCGAAGACTTAGACACCATCATTGCGCCCATGGCATTGGATGGGAAAGAACCGATCGGTTCAATGGGTACCGATGTGCCTTTGGCGGTGTTAAGCGACCAGCCTCAGCATTTAAGTTCTTATTTCAAACAATTGTTTGCCCAGGTTACCAACCCGCCGATCGACCCTATCCGTGAACGCTTGGTGATGTCGCTGGCAACCTTTGTAGGTAACAACGGCAACCTGTTGAATGAGGATCCATTAAGCTGCCACACTGTTGCGCTCAAGCATCCTGTACTAACCAATCATGAACTGGAGAAAATCAGAAGTATTGATACCGGCATCTTCCAGGCAAAAACCCTGCAGATGTATTTCAGGGCCGACGGTAAGCCTGGCTCCTTGCAAAAGGGACTGGACAGGCTTTGCCGGTATGCTGTGGACTCTGTGGAAGATGATTTTGAAGTGATTATACTAACGGACAGGGCTATCGACAGCGAACATGCTCCCATTCCTTCTTTACTGGCATTGGCAACAGTGCATCATCATTTGATACGCCGTGGCTTACGCGGTAGCGTAGGCATTGTGGTGGAAGCGGGTGATGTGTGGGAAGTGCATCATTTTGCCTGCCTCATTGGATTTGGTGCAACTGCGATCAATCCTTACCTGGCCTTGTCAAGTATCCGTGATATGCAGATATCCGGTAAAGTTGAAACCACACTGGATGCGGAGCAGATGAAAAAAAATTATATCAAGGCTGTGAATGATGGCTTGCTGAAAGTTTTTTCTAAAATGGGCATCTCCACCTTGCAATCATACCAGGGTGCACAAATATTTGAAATTGTTGGGTTGAACAGATCTGTGGTTGATAAATGCTTCACCGGCTGTATCTCCCGTATTGAGGGATTAGGACTGGATGATATTGCAAGAGAAACACTGGCAAAACATTTCTTTGCCTTTAGTAAAAAAGATATACCTGTGGACCGCCTGCCGGTGGGGGGTATTTACCAATGGAAACGTAAAGGAGAATTTCATTTATTCAATCCGCAGACAATTCACTTGCTGCAGTATTCAACCAAAATGAATGATTATGCAACCTTTAAAAAATATTCAAAGCTGGTAAACGAACAGGGGGAAAAAGCCTGCACGTTAAGAAGCTTATTCCAGTTTAATTATCACCGTACTGCTGTTTCTCTTGACGAAGTGGAATCCACAGCGTCCATCATGAAACGTTTTGCAACAGGAGCCATGAGTTTTGGTTCTATCTCTCATGAAGCACACAGCACATTGGCCATTGCCATGAACCGCATCGGTGGTAAAAGCAATACCGGCGAAGGTGGTGAAGATGAAATGCGATATGAAGTGCTGGAGAATGGCGACTCGATGAGAAGCGCCATCAAGCAGGTAGCTTCAGCCAGGTTTGGTGTAACCAGCAACTATCTTACACAGGCAGATGAATTACAAATTAAAATGGCCCAGGGTGCAAAACCTGGTGAAGGTGGCCAGTTACCGGGTCATAAAGTAGATGAATGGATCGGGAAAGTGCGTCACGCTACACCGGGTGTTGGATTGATCTCTCCTCCGCCGCATCATGATATTTATTCTATTGAAGATCTTGCCCAATTGATATTTGATTTGAAAAATGCCAACCGGGCAGCAAGAATAAATGTGAAACTGGTTTCTAAAGCAGGTGTAGGCACCATCGCTGCAGGCGTTGCCAAAGCAAAAGCCGATGTAATATTGATTGCAGGTAATGATGGAGGAACCGGCGCATCGCCTATCAGTTCTATCAAGCATGCCGGTTTGCCATGGGAACTCGGTCTTGCAGAGGCGCACCAGACATTGGTAAAAAATAAATTGCGCAGCAGGGTGGTGCTGCAAACTGACGGACAACTAAAAACAGGAAAGGATATTGCCATTGCTGCCTTGCTGGGTGCAGAAGAATGGGGCGTGGCTACGGCAGCGTTAGTAACAGAAGGTTGCATCATGATGCGTAAATGTCATCTGAATACCTGTCCGGTTGGCGTAGCTACACAAGATGAGAATTTGAGGGCACGTTTTACAGGCAATGCTGATGCAGTTGTAAATCTTTTTAAGTTTTTAACAGAGGAGTTAAGGGAGATCATGGCCAGCCTGGGTTTTAGAACGGTAGAGGAAATGATCGGCCAGGTTGATTGCCTCGAAAAACGGAATGACATCCTGCATTGGAAGCATAGTAAACTGGACCTGGCTCCCATCCTGCACAAAGAATTTGCGTCTATTCATACAGGTATTTATCACCAGCAGAACCAGGATCATGAACTGGACAAAGTGCTCGACTGGAAATTACTGGAAGCTGCAAAACCTGCATTGGAGAAACAGGAAAAAGTGGCCGCTTCTTTTGATATAAAAAGTGTTGACCGTACAACCGGCACCATTTTATCAAACGAAATTTCCAAAATATATAAGTCGGAAGGTTTACCCAATGATACCATTCATTTTAAATTCAATGGCACGGCAGGCCAGAGTTTTGGAGCCTTTAATACAAAAGGCGTAACGCTTGAGCTGGAGGGCAATGCCAATGATTATTTTGGAAAAGGCCTGAGTGGTGCAAGACTGATCGTGTATCCTTCAGCAGCGGCTACATTTGTTCCTGAGGATAATATCATCATTGGTAATGTGGCTTTTTATGGAGCTACTTCCGGGGAAGCTTATATACGCGGCAAAGCAGGTGAACGATTTGCTGTACGCAACTCTGGTGCCACAGCGGTGGTGGAAAGTGTAGGTGCTCACGGTTGCGAATACATGACAGGCGGCAGGGTGGTGATATTGGGCAGTACAGGACAGAACTTTGCCGCCGGCATGAGTGGGGGTATTGCTTATATCTATAATGTAAAGGGTGAGTTTGAAGAGCAATGCAATAAAGAAATGGTGGATCTTGATCCGGTGGCAGATGATGACAGGAATGAATTGTACCAGCTTATCAGCAATCATTATAGTTATACGATGAGTTCGGTCGCCAAATTCATACTCGGCGATTTTGATAATCAGTTACAGCATTTTGTAAAAGTGTTTCCAAGGGATTATAAGAAAGTGCTGGCGGGGAAGAAGAAAAAAGAAACAGCCTCCCCAAACCCCTCCCAAGGAGGGGCTTAAGAGCCATCGGTTTATAGATATTTTGTCTTATCAAACTGTGAGGTTTTGCTGATTGTTAAATTATTAATTAACCTAAATGGAAGGTGTGGGGGTATTTTTTGTGACCAGCTTTGATAGCATTAATGAGCATCGTTGTGTCACTCACTTGTACTGACAGTTTTTAGTGAGCTAAACATTCGATTAATAAAAGTTCAACAGCATTACCAAACCTGAACGGAGCGTCGCCACTGAAGTCAAATCATTGCTTCGCCGCCGGTAAAATAAAAATTGCTGGTCTTACCTGAACGGTAAGGCCAGGTTAAAAGCAAAACACTATGGGAAAAGTAACAGGCTTTTTAGAATTCACCCGGGAGCTTCCATCAAAGCGCCCAGCACAGGAACGTGTAAACGATTACAAAGAATTTGTAGAGCGGTATACAGACGAGAAACTGAATCAGCAATCTGCCCGTTGTATGGATTGCGGCGTTCCTTTTTGTCACAATGGTTGTCCTTTAGGCAATGTGATACCTGAATTTAATGATGCCGTATATCGTAAAAGCTGGAAGGAAGCCTATGACATTCTTTCTTCCACCAATAACTTTCCGGAATTCACAGGCCGCATTTGCCCTGCACCCTGCGAAACAGCCTGTGTATTAGGAATCAACCAGCCTGCCATCACCATCGAGGAGATAGAAAGGCACATTATTGAAATTGCTTTTGACAAGGGTTTTATCCAGCCCAATAAAAACATCAGCCGTAGTGGAAAAAAAGTGGCTGTTGTGGGCAGTGGGCCTGCGGGATTGGCCGCGGCAGCGCAGTTAAACACAGCAGGGCACCTGGTGACTGTTTTTGAAAGGGATGACAAGCCGGGTGGTTTATTACGGTATGGGATACCCGATTTTAAACTGGAAAAAAAGGTGGTGGAACGAAGGGTAAAGTTAATGGAGGAAGAAGGGATTGTTTTTAAGTGTAATGCCAATGTAGGTGTGGATATAAATATCAGCGATTTATTGAGGGAGTACAATGCCATAGTTTTAGCAGGCGGTTCCACGGTGCCGCGTAATTTAAACATACCCGGCAGGGAGTTAAAGGGTGTTTATTTTGCCATGGATTTTTTAAAGCAGCAGAATAAAAGGGTTTCTAATATTACATTTTCCCAGGAAGAGATACTGGCTACTGATAAAAATGTGGTGGTGATAGGAGGGGGCGATACGGGCAGCGATTGTGTTGGCACCAGTAACCGTCAAAAAGCAAGATCAATAACACAATTTGAATTACTGCCAAAACCCCCGGATGAGAGAAACAATATAATGCCCTGGCCAACTTATCCAATGTTGCTGAAGACCACATCGTCACATGAGGAAGGTTGTGAAAGGCATTGGGCAGTTTCCACTAAATCATTTGTGGGTGATGAACAGGGTCATTTAAAGGGTATAAAACTGGTTGACCTGGAATGGAAGATAGAAAACGACCGGCCGGCTAGTTTTGTTGAAGTGCCGGGTAGCGAAAGGGAAATACCCTGTGAAAGGGCTTTTTTAGCGATGGGCTTTTTGCATCCTCAGCAGGAAGGTTTAATAAATGAACTGGAGCTGGAACTGGATGAAAGAGGCAATGTAAGAGCAAGTGAAAAGCAATATCAAACCAATATTCCCAAGATATTTACAGCCGGAGATATGCGGCGGGGACAAAGCCTGGTGGTTTGGGCCATTAAGGAAGGAAGAGACTGTGCCCAAAAGGTGGATGAGTTCCTGGTTGGTAAGTCAGTTTTGGAAACCGCTGATGGAAATACAATAGCCAGGTATCTTTAATTGCAAATAGTATTAATTTGAATGCGAGCTGTGAATTTAATTCATAGCTCTTTTTTTTGCTCTTTTTTCAACATAATCAGTTGTTTATTAAACGAATAATCGAGGTAACCCAAATTGTTTTATTTTTTTATAAACATTAAAAATATAAATATGTAAATAATATTCTCATAAAGTTAAATTTTATTGATAGTTTAGCATTTAATATAAAGATTATTATTTTTTATAATGCACCTCAAAACTGTAAATTAAAAGACCACTTATGAGTAACGAAACTAAAACAAAATTAAAATCAGTTGTCCCCTTCCTGGTATTAATAGCTATAGCTATTGCGGCCCTCTTCGCTGTTCCGGAAGCTGCTTTTGATCCTGCCTCGGTTGTTGATCCTGTAACAAAAGCACCTACGTACACTTATAATAGTGGCGATATTGCATGGATGCTCGTATCCTGCGCTTTTGTGTTTTTAATGACACCAGCACTCGCTTTCTTTTATGGTGGCATGGTGGGAAGAAAAAACGTGCTTTCTACTATGATCAAAAGTACGGTAGCTGCAGGGATTGTTTCTGTATTATGGATACTGGTTCAATTTAGCCTTTGCTTTGGTCAGGACCTGGGTGGTTTGGGTTTTATCGGTGATCCCCGTACCTATTTTATGTTTAAAGGTGTTATGAGCGGAGAGCCCTGGTCGCTGGCGGCTACCATTCCATTACCCTTATTTTCTTTCTTTCAATTAATGTTTGCTATTATCACGCCTGGTCTTGTTGTGGGTGCAGTAGCAGAACGTATCCGTTTTAGTTCTTATACTTTATTTATAGTATTATTCGCCATATTAGTATACGCACCACTTGCTCATATGGCATGGCATCCGGAAGGGATGATGTTTAAATGGGGTGTGCTTGACTTCGCCGGCGGTACAGTCGTACACATTTCTGCAGGCTGTGCAGCGCTTGCCGGTGCATTGGTTCTGAAACCACGTAAGGCCTCTTTGGCGCTGCCAACTGGTCCTGCAAATATTCCTTATGTACTCATCGGTACCGGTTTACTTTGGTTTGGCTGGTTTGGTTTCAACGCAGGTAGTGCTGTTGGTTCTGGCTCATTGGCTGTTTACGCTTTTGCAACCACCAATACTGCTGCTGCTGCTGCTGGTTTATCATGGATGTTCTTTGATGTGATCAGGGGTAAAAAACCATCTGTATTAGGATTCTCCATCGGTGCAGTTGTAGGCCTGGTGGCTATTACACCTGCTGCTGGTTTTGTAGGCGTGCCACAGAGTATTTTTATCGGAACCATTGCTGCGATGGTTTCTAATATAGTTGCAGAACTGCTGAAACACAAAACTGGTCTTGATGATCCTTTGGATGTTTTTGCCTGTCACGGTGTTGGCGGTATGATGGGTATGTTGCTCACCGGTGTATTCGGAAGCAAAACTGTGAACTCACTCGTATTAGACGGCCAGTTTATGATACAATTAAAAGGTATGGCTGTTGCAGTTGGTTACAGCTTTGTTGTATCCTTTATCATTTTCAAATTCATCAACTTTATTTTACCAATGAGGGTTACTGCTGAAGAAGAAGAAGAAGGCCTTGATGCATCTCAGCATGATGAAAAATATGTACAAGGTACATTGCTGGTTAAGAACGGAACACTGGTTGAAGAAAAACCAGCTTACTAAATAAAACTTTTTCAGTTCTACTTTTTAGATACGCCAGGTCAGTTGCTTTTTGGTCGATGGATTGGCCTGGTGTATTTCCTGCAAACCCGTTTCCTAAAGCATCTCTGTAGCCGCTTTTTGTTTGCATGGTTCTTAAAAATTGACGTTGCTGCCACAAAACAGTGCAGGTAATAGCTTATTGCCTGTGCTTTAAAACAATTTGTCAATTCAAAAACCAAAACCAATGATGAAAAAAATCACAGCAACTGCAATCGTATTAAATGCTTTATTTAATACGGCAATGTCACAGGATTCTACCAAAGGAACACTCAAAGTGTCCGGTTCAGTAGATGCTTATTACAGGTTCAATCCTGGCGCCGACGGGGCAAGTTTTAAAAATAACCTTACCAGTTTCACCAACTCTAATAATACCTTTCAACTGGGTATGGCTTCGGTAAAAGCAGAATATACACACGGCAAAGTAGGTGTTGTAGCAGACCTTGGCTTTGGCACAAGGGCAGAAGAATTTTCGTATGCAGACGAAGGCACGCTGCAGGCAGTAAAACAGGCTTACTTTTATTATTCGCCTTCTGATAAAGTGAAATTTACTTTTGGTAAGTTTGGTACACACGTGGGTTATGAACTGCTGGATCCTCAGTTGAATAAGAATTACAGCATGTCGTACATGTTCACCAATGGGCCATTTTCTCACACAGGTGTAAAAGCTGACTTCACATTGGGAGGTGGTGCCGGTTTGATGGTTGGTATTGCCAACCCCATTGATGTAACTGCACCGGAAGATGGCAACACGCCTAAAACGATTCTTTTTCAATTAAGCAAAGTGTCCAGTAATTTTTCTGTATTTCTTAACTATGCTGGATATTTTGGTGCAAAGATCCAAATGCCAACAGCTTCATCTTTTAACCAGGTTGGTTTAACTGCCTCATATACGGTGAGTGATAAATTCAGTCTTGGTTATGACGGAACCATACAGATGGTAAAAGACGAAGTTGCCGATCAGTCTAAATCATGGTGGGGATCTGCATTGTATGCTAACCTTACTACCAGCAGCAACTTTGGTCTTACATTTCGTGGAGAATATTTTTCGGATAAAAAATACGGTATCAAAACTGGGACAAACATCCTTGCAGCAACCTTGTCTGGAAACTACAAAGTGGGCGGTTTTATCCTGGTGCCGGAAATCAGGCTCGACAATGCCAACGCTGAAATATTCAGCAAGAATGGTATTGGCGATCCAACCAAAACCTCTGTATCAGCCCTGCTGGCAGCGATCTTCTCGTTTTAATAAAAATCTGAATTATCAGAATAGCGAAACCACGTTAAAAGATATTTCTACCTCTTTTTATGGCAAGCAATCGTTAGATGCCCTGTTTCTACAGGGCATCATTTTTTATGTAATTACAATCGTATTTATTATGTTGCAGTGATGAAGACATACAAAATAAATTTCCGGGTGGTAAATGAAAAAAGCAGGATCCACGGTATGGGTGCTTATGCAGGTGAGTCTATTCCTGCAAGAAAGAAAATTGGCTCGCTGGGCGGCGTGGTTATTTCAAAACGGGAAGCGGACAGGAGAAGTAAACTGAATGAAAGTATTGCGATTGTAGAGCTGTGGAATGGCAAAGCATTGGATGCTACCATCAACAGCAATGAACTGCGGTATGTAAACCATAGTTGCGGGCCCAATACGTACATGCGGGTTTTTAATAACCACGTGGAATTTTATGCATTGAAAAAAATTGCGCCAAACGAAGAACTGACCTGCAACTACGGCCTCACACATCATGAAGGCACACTTCCCTGTAAATGCGGAGCCAAAAACTGTAAAGGCTTTATTTAGGCTGCTGACCAAACTGTTTTAAATCCTTTCAATATCTTTAACGCCATGAATGCAGTATGGCTGGCAAGCTGGTATCCCAACAGGACAAGTGTTTCCAATGGCGATTTTATCGAACGCCATGCAAAAGCTGTGGCGCCTTTTCTAACATCCCTTACCGTTATTGCCGTTGTAAAAGATGCATCACTTCCTTTAAATGCAACAGAAATTTTTGAAGAGAAAAACGGTAACCTTACATCTTACATCGTGTACTATGGCCGCAGCAGGTGGGGTGGCATATTGGAGAAATTTCTTTCTGTAAAAAAATATATCGCCTTGCACCTTGAGATTTTTGATAGAATAATAAAAGAAAAAGGCAAGCCGGATATTGTTCATGTACATGTTGCCATGAAGGCTGGTATTGTTGCCAAAAAAATCAAACAGCTATACAATATACCTTATATTGTTACTGAGCACTCCAGTATGTATTTTAAAGAAGCTGTTCCCAATATTTATAGCGCTGGAAGTTTTATCAACAGTCAGGCAAAAGCGGTTCTAAAGAATGCTTCGCTGATGCTTACGGTAAGTAATGAATTGGCAAAGGCAATCAATATGAACTTTCTAAGGTTAAATTGCAGGGTGGTGCCTAATGTAGTTGATGCCAGTTTGTTTTACCCGGACAATGTGTTACAGGAAGGGCCGGTAAGGTTGATACATGTATCCGGTATGGGGCATCCAAAAAACATGGACGCCATCATACATGCCCTTGCAGTGTTTAAAAGCAGGGGTGGAAATTTTATGATGCAGGTGTATGGTACAGCGCCGGAAGCCATTATTTTAAAAGTGAAGGCTGCAGCATTGGAAGAAAACATTTTCTTTCATGGCGAAGTATTGCAACCCGAATTAGCTGCTGCCATTCGTAAAGCTGATGCATTGATCCTGTATTCGAATTATGAAACCTTTGGTTGTGTGATCATTGAAGCGAATGCTTGTGGTAAGCCTGTTATCGTGAGCGATATACCGGTATTTCATGAACTTGTAACTGAACAAAAAAACGGTTTATTTGCAAAAGCGGATGATCCAAATGCACTGGCGGATGTATTAAAAAGCTTTGCAGAAAAAAAGACATTGTTCAATCAAACAATGATAGCTGCAGAAACTGTTGCCAAATACAGTTATCCTGTTGTGGGCAGGCAGATAAAAGCAATCTATGACGAAGTTTTAGATAGTCGTAATGTCAACTGATTTTTCGGAGTGCAGTTGTAAGGAAATATCCATGGGCAATCTTGTTGCCGATTGGTATTAAATTTTGTTTCATTTCCTGGTAGCGCTCTTCAGTCATGTTTTTAACAGAAGTTTCAATATCATAAAGAGAGTTGACCAGGATTCCGATATTGTGCTGGCGTACAAAGGAGGCAACAGCACTTTTTTCCCACACGATCAAGGGCAGGCCGGCAGCAATGTAGAGCGACATTTTATAGGGATTATTGTACTGCAGGTATTCATCACAGCTGTCTATTGAACTGCCATCCCAAACCAGTCCAAAACTTCCCTCCAGTATACCCGGCAATTCATTAGAAGGAAAGCTCCCTTTGTAGCAAACATTTTTTTGATGACTTTCATTAAATGAAGGGCCGTATAAATTAAAACGTACAGCTTCTATCATTTGCAACTCATTCACAAATGCTGATTTTTCAAAATTGCCTGCGAAACACACCGGATGGGATAACGATTTAACCAGGATATTATTCGTTGAGGGATAATCAAACAAATCAACGCTTGAAATTTTAGCCTCATCAACATATACCGACAAATAGTGTTTCATGGAATCATTGTGTGCAATAATATGTGTGAACAATTTTAATGATGCCAGTTCTTTTTTTAGTACTTGCCCGTTATGATATCTTAAGCCGTCAATATCAATAATAAGGGCAATTGTTTGTACGCCCTTCCTGTGCAGAAGGCCAAATAGAACCTGGTAGGCATTGGCCAGCATGGGAAAATGAAAGATTACAATATCGCCTTTTTTTACAGAAAGTGCCAGCTTAGCGATCTCGCCCAGGCGCCTGATCTTTATAAGCGCTGACCCATCTTTTATATGGTGAAATTGTAAAGGCACAAACCCCACCTGCTGTAATATTTTCTCATTGTCTTTTCGTATAATGCTTGCCGTATGAAGGTTGTCTTCATAAGTTTCAGCTAAATAATATTTGCTTCTTTTTACCGGCAAGGTTTTTATCTCTTTATAAGTTTTTGTACATATCGTTTCGCTTCCAGCAATACTGCATTCTTAAAAATATAGTACTGGATAAAAAAGTAAAGCAGTATAGCAGCAACGATACTGGCTGATAAAATGGACAAGGAAGACGAAAAAAGATACCTGCACAGCAATACCAATGGGATAAACAATATTGTTGCTGCCATGCATTGCGCCACCAGTTTTTTATTCATCTTCCACGGAATGATTTTATAGGCCATCACCCCAGTGAGAACTGTCACCACTATCTCTGTTACCGTTGATGCGAATGCAGCACCCTGCGCTGCATATAAAGGTATCATTATGAAATTAAGAGACAGGCTTACCATACAGCCGGCGATCACGGCGGTTAAAAATTTTTTTTCCTGTTTAAAAGGCACCAGCACCTGGAAGCAAAACATATTACTCAATGCAATGATAAGCGGCAGAAACGATAAGACCCTCATCAACGGCACAGCAGGAGAAAACATACTGCCTGCGATCACATCAATTATTTCCGGCGACAGCAAAAACAATCCAGCGCATACAGGTAAACCGGCTGTTATCACCAGGTCAAAATATTTACTTAAAAAAGTTTTGATCTCTTCTCTTTTGTTTTCGTTTGCCAGGTAACTCATGCGGGGCAGCAGCACCGTGCTCAAGGCAATGATAACCGTCAAAAATATTTTCACCATTTTAAGTGCAGTGGTATATAACCCCACCTGCAATGCATCTTTTGTAATAAACTGCAGCATAATGGTATCAAAATAAACATAGATGGTTATGGCAGAAGAGGTAAGAAAAAAATGCCATAGTGGTATAAGGTGTTTTTTTAATTGAACCTTACTGGCTTCAAAACTGTTTTCTTTCACAATTTTTATCGCATTGATAAATGCTGTCACAATCATTCCAAAAGTGAAGATGGCATAGTAGATATCATAGTCATCACTTGTTTTTACCAGCATAAAAAAACATACCAGCATCAATACGCGGGCAAAAACAGTTCTGACAGCGGCAAATTTAAAGTGTTCCATTCCCTGCACATACCACTCATAAGTGAAAGAACCAATCAGAATATTACACAAACCAAACAGGCATAGTATGGGTTGTTCGGCCCAGCTTTTATAGCTCACCAGTGCAAATAAACCAGCGGCAATAAGGGCAAATATCCCCTGCAATAAAATCAGTTCTTTTACCAGCACCCCTCTTTTCAGTGTGTCGCCTCTTACATATGCAATTTCCCTGGTAGCGTAAAACGGTATGCCGAATGAAGCAACGATCATAAATACCTGCGACAGGAAGTCGATATAGTTCACCTTGCCCAGGTTTACGGGTCCCAGCACCCGCGTGATATAAGGCCAGGTGATCAATGGCAGTAACACCTGCGATCCAGACAGCAGCAATTGCCAGACGATTTTGTTTTTTAACTCAGCCACATTAATTGATAATGGCGTAAATTAAGTTTCTATTTTGAAACCGTGCATAACCGGCTTTTTTATTTTACTTGTTGAAGCTTATTTTTGCTCTATGTCAGCAGAAAAAATTATTGGCGACTGGAAGAAGAAGCACTACAAGCCATTGTATTGGCTGGAAGGGGAGGAAGACTATTATATAGACCTGGTGATGAGTTATGCTGAGCATAAAATTTTGCCTGAGAGCGAAGCAGGTTTTAATCTTTCCGTATTTTATGGCAAAGATGCTAACTGGAGCGATGTGGTGAATGCCTGTATGCGCTACCCGATGTTTGCGGAAAAACAGGTGGTGTTGCTGAAAGAAGCCCAGCAAATGAAAGATATCGACAAGCTGGAAGCCTATATCGAAAATCCTTTGGCTTCCACCATTTTTGTGGTGAGCTACAAAGAGAAAACGCTGGATAAAAGAACCAAGCTGTATAAGACCATCAAGAAAGACGGAGAGGTGTTCACATCAGAAAAGATCAGGGATTACAAAATGGCGGAGTGGGTAAAGGACTATGTGAGCCAGCAGGAATTTGAAATGACGCCCAAGGCCATTGCATTGCTGGTGGAGTTTGTTGGCAATGACCTGAGCCGTGTTACCAATGAACTCGAAAAGATAACTGTCAATCTTGGCAAAAGAAAAAGTATAACCGAAGACGATATAGAAAAATATGTTGGCATCAGCAAAGAGTACAATGCTTTTGAATTGCAGAATGCGCTGGCGGTAAAAGACATGGCAAAGGCCATCAAAATTATCCAGTATTACGAGAGTAATCCTAAAGTAGCACCCATACAATTGGTGTTGCCATCCATATATAATTACTTCAGCAAACTGTACAGCATATATGGTATGGCAGATAAAAGTGAGCCAGCAATAAAATCCCTGTTTTACAATAACCCTTTTGCTGCCAGGGATGCGATGACTGCATTAAAGTTATATGGATACGAAGGAGTAGAAAGAGCCTTGCTGCTGCTGCATGATTACAATTTAAAAAGTATTGGTATTGGCAGCATTAATACAAGCGATGGTTCTTTACTAAAGGAACTGGTGGTGAAGATGATGAGATGACCCTTTACAGTTTGGTGTTTACTGTTTGTGGAAGTGTAGAGGAGGTTCGCCTAATGCAAAATGGTTAGATCAATACCGGCCGCCACAACGATGTTGCCACCCGGTTCAATCGACAATGAATAACAGGTAGTGTTCACCGTTACGTTTACAGTATGACTAACTGCAACAATATCATCCGGCCCGGGTATTATATTGTTTAGCCAGGTGGAAGGGTTATTCCAGTTGCCATTATTAACAGAATAGATTGTTCGCCTTGTAGCGGATGGCTCCCTGTTTAATTTTGTGATGAACGCATCCCTTTCCTGGCTAAAGCTGTTGTAGTTTCTTGTGTCCTGCCAAAGCAGGTTATTGAAAACTGTTGTGCCAGGAATTATCTGTACCATTTTGGTTGTTTGGTACATCATTGTTTTCCCGTTCAGGTCATACAGCAATACTCCGTCGGCTGCTACTTGCTGGCGTTTTATATACAAAGAATCGCCACTACCCAAAAAAACTACCGAGGCCGCATCATCTTCATAAAAAAATGCATCATATTGTGCTGCTTCACTGCTTGTGGTGAAATAAGATATTTCAGCAACTTTTATTGGTACAGCATATTGTACGCTGCCATCCTGGTTAAAATGTTGCAGGTGAAGTGGCAAATCATTAAAAGAGCCTTCATATAAAGAGTACAATCCGGCAATACCGCCGTTCGGTTTTTTGTACAACCGGTAATCGTACACTGTAACACCCTGGCCTTCGCCAGTTGCTAACACGCCAAAATTGCCCCAGGGCCGCCCACCAACAGCAGTTAGCCGTTGCAGTAATACGTCTCCGCCATCTACTCCAATAAAATGCCCATAAACAAAATAACATCCACCATTGCCGTCTGGCTGTATAAAATTGGTGGTGGCATTTTCAGATACCAGTATCATGCTGTCGCCAACGGCTCCTGCCGCAATAATGCCTGCATCTCCAAATACTGGTTGGCCTGATGTATTTATACGCTGGGCAAAAATTTCCAGGTGATCAAACTCGCCGCTTACCGTGTCATACACGCTGTTTCTTCCATCTTCAAATACAGTGAATAGTCCGCCGGTATTATCCGCCGTGATCATAAATTCTCCTTGTAAACTTGTGAGACTAAGGGGAATTCCTGAATCGCCCCATAATAGTGCCCCCGTATTATTTATTTTTTGTGCATACAGGTTTCCATACAGATACGTGGTGTTGCGCCAAACAGCAAAGGCATTACCGGCATCATCCACCGTTAATTTTGCGTCACGAACTGGGTAAGAATTATCCGTTGTTTCAAATAATACTGCACCATTTCCGGACCATTCTGCATTGCCGTTATTGTCAATGTGCTGCAGTCTGAAACCGTATACTTGTGCCGGTTCGGGTGCTGCTTTACCCCACCATAAAATATAGGCCCCACCAGCATGATCACTTTTTGCACTTAACAATTCCGGGTTTTCATAATCATCAAAAGTCTGGTATAAAACTTTTCCGCTGTCAGCATTTCCCCACAGCAACTGACCAGCCGTATCTGTATGCTGAAGGTGAATACTGTACCGGGTAATTCCGGGCGCATATTGAAAATCTGTTTTTTTATATACCTGGATAGTACCTCCTTCATTATCTGTAAATCCGTAATGATCTGTAAATTCAGGGATGCTTTTAATGATCATTTTACCGCCATTCACGCTATCCAGGTTCCACTGACAGAAGCTGCTTAGAGAAAAACTTCCTAAAAAAAAGCTAAGAAAAAATAATTTGAATGTCATCTTTAAGGGAATGTGCACAGTTAGATTAATAAAAATAAAGTTAACCGCTTTTATAGGGAAAACAATTATGCTGTGCTTGAAAGCGAAACAATGGCTTGCTCCTTATCCTTCCCCAATTGCTCCTTTAATTCTTCCAGCCCATTAAATTTTTGCTCATTGCGCAGGCGTTTAAAAATATGAATCGTCAAAACTTCACCATAGATATCTTTATCAAAATCAAAGATATTCACCTCGATCATCCTGTTCACGCCTTCCACGGTGGGGCGAACGCCAATATTCATCATTCCCAGGTACGAATTTTGAATGCCGAATGACGAATGCCCTGTATCGACTATTGACGATTGACTATTGACAATTGATACTTTCACCGCATATACCCCATTACCCGGTATCAATTTTTTATCTTCTGTTATCTGCAGGTTGGCCGTTGGATAACCAATTGTACGTCCAAGTTTATTTCCTTCAATTACAGTGCCGCTGAAAAAATAAGGATACCCGAGACATTCATTG
>JAKQJG010000221.1 GCA_029561305.1 Bacteroidota bacterium
CAATTTGAAGAAGACGGCATGTTACTTTTCATCTTTTCGGTAATTGGAATGAAATATAAAACGTTTGTAGATATCGGAGCCAATGACTGTATCAACAGTAACTGTGCAAACTTTGCAGTAAATTTCTATTGGCATGGGTTATTCATTGACAGTGATAAAAATGCGCTTGATATAGGCAGGCACTTTTACAACAAACATCCGGATCCCTGGAGTTACAAACCTGTATTTGTTTGTGAAAAAATAGACAGGCAGAATATAAACCCTTTGATTAAAAATGCCGGCTTTGAAGGTCCGGTCGACCTGCTTTCAATTGATATCGACGGAAATGATTACTGGATTTGGGAGGCCATCACGGTGATATCACCCAATGTAGTGATTATCGAAGCAAAAGTTGAATATGGGATGAATGATGCAGTTGTTCCGTACAATGCTGACTATTCACACCTTAATAAAAACCCATTGTATAATGGCGCCTCTCCTTTTGCCATAAATCAACTGGCTAAGAGGAAAGGATACAGACTGGTGGGTGCGAATGCATACGGCCACAATATGATTTTTATAAAAAAGGAACTAGCTGCTGACTACATTCCCGAGGTGACAGTTGAGTCTACTTTAACGCATCCAAAAACAAAAGAAAGTCTCAAAGAATTTGAGCAGGTAAAACACCTTGAGTTTTTAAAGGGATAAAAAAAGGGATGCAGCAATTGCACCCCTTTATATCATTCACTTAATTTTATCGCATCAAATACATTTTTCCATAGCCCTTTGTATGGAAATTATATCCGCCGGTCTTCTTATTATCACCCTGCCGTATCAGGTTGTTTCTATCTGCAAAAGCATCCAGTTGTTTTCCATTCAAATTGGTTATTACCCTATAGAGGTAAACACCATTGGCCAGCTTGCTGCCATACATATCTGTACCATCCCATTTAAATTCGGTGATATTATTGCCGATATGAAGATCACCCAGTTCAGCCTTGGTTATCTCTCTCACTATCTTACCTGTAATCGTCAATATCTGTATCCTGAAATTCTGCGGCACTTCGCTGCCTGTAATGGTAAATACAAAAGCAGTGGAAGTAGTGAAAGGATTGGGATAATTCAGGAGATTACTTACCATCGGCGTATTATTGACCGTAAAAGTTACTTTATAGCCGATGTTTCCTGCTTTGTTTCCTACTTCATCCTGGCCTTCTGTAACTACCAGTTCATACTCACCATCCACAGGGAAATAAGGACGGAAATCTATGGTGGCACTGTTATCGCCACCAGAAAGATCAGCCGGTGTAAACTGGAGTTGATCACTAAAGTACACCCTGGTCAGCTCCTGTGAAGCATTGCCTTCGAAATCAGGATATCGTACAAACACTTTTAATAAAGCAGTATCTTTTAAGGCAATAAACCTGTTCTCATCCTGCAGCTTAATAAGAATGTGAGGCTTGGAAGAAACGATATCCCTGTTTAA
>JAKQJG010000240.1 GCA_029561305.1 Bacteroidota bacterium
GATGCACCAGCATTAGCCATTGCAGATGTAGGAATTGCCGTAGGCAGTGGCAGCGACATTGCAGCCGAAACAGCAGGTATTGTTTTAGTAAACAGCAACCCTAAAGATATTGTAAGCCTCATTTTATTTGGCAAAGCCACATATCGTAAAATGATACAGAATTTAATTTGGGCAACTGGCTACAATGTTATTGCATTGCCTTTGGCTGCAGGTGTTTTATATAAGCAAGGAATTTTATTAAGTCCGGCAGCAGGTGCAGTGCTAATGACGGTAAGTACCGTTGTAGTTGCCATTAATGCAAGTATGCTAAAAGTAAAAAAGAATCAGGCATCAACTAAATGATGTCATTTAAAAATCAGAAAATGAAATTATTAAAATGGCTATACAAAAAACTATTTGTAAAAAGGTGTTGCCGTTAGCAGCCTTTTTTACACTACTCATATCAAATTTATTTGCTCAAAAGGTTGTACGATACGACTTGTATGTAAAAGACACCATCGTAAATTTTACAGGAAAAGCAAAACGGGCAATTGCCGTAAATGGACAAATACCAATGCCTACGCTGACATTTACCGAAGGTGACACAGCGGAAATTTATGTACACAATGAATTGAACGAAACAACTTCTTTGCATTGGCACGGATTGTTTTTACCAAACAAAGAAGATGGCGTACCTAATCTTACACAAATGCCCATCAAACCGAATACAACGCATATTTACAGATTTCCAATTATACAACATGGCACACATTGGTATCACAGCCATTCAGGTTTGCAGGAGCAGATAGGCATGTACGGAAACTTTGTGATGCTTAAAAAACAAAATGACCCCACTTTTAGAAAAGGCATTGATGATTTGCCTACTGTTCCACTTGTTCTAAGTGAGTGGACGGATTACAAGCCAGAAAATGTGCATCGTATGTTGCACAATGCAACAGATTGGTTCGCTATCAAAAAAAATGCAACGCAAAGCTATGGCGAAGCGATAAAGGCAGGACATTTTAAAACCAAACTTAAAAACGAATGGAAACGAATGTTGGCAATGGATGTAAGCGATGTGTACTACGATAAAATTTTAATGAATGGCAATCCGAGTACAGACATTAAAAGCATTGACGGAAAGCAATTGAAAGGTGGTGATAAAGTCAGGCTTCGTATTTCAAACGGTGGGGCTTCATCATACTTTTGGCTTACTTATGCTGGTGGCAAAATAACTGTAGTTGCTAATGATGGCAACGATGTAGAACCTGTAGAAGTGGACAGATTAATTATTGCAGTATCTGAAACTTACGATGTTGTAGTTACTATTCCCGCCGAAAACACAGCCTTTGAATTTTTGGCAACTACCGAAGACCGAACAAATTCAGCATCATATTATATTGGCAATGGTATTAAGCAATTGGTATCGCCACAACCACGACTGAAATACTTTGAAGGTATGAAGATGATGAACGACATGATGAAAATGAATGGTGATTTGGATGATATGGGAATGAATATGAGCCTAAACCAAATGGATATGAATGTGGTTATGTACCCCGAAATTACAGGCGAAGCAAAGAAGCAAACTAAGAATACAATGCAAGGAATGGATATGAGCAACGACCCCAATCGTTACAATGCCAATGCACTTGCAGATATTGTAACGCTTAATTATGCTATGTTACAATCACCCACAAAAACCAATCTTCCAAAAGATGCACCAGTAAAAGAATTGAAGTTTGAACTTACAGGAAACATGAACCGTTATGTGTGGAGTTTAGATAATAAAGTTGTTTCCGAGGCAGATAAAATCCTTATCAAAAAAGGCGAAAATATTCGTATCATTTTATACAACGGTTCTATGATGCGACATCCCATGCACTTGCATGGACACGACTTTCGTTTGCTAAACGGGCAAGGCGACAATGCGCCACTTAAAAACATTGTGGACATTATGCCAATGGAAACAGACACATTGGAATTTAACGCAAATGTGGAAGGTGATTGGTTTTTTCACTGCCATATTTTGTACCACATGATGAGCGGCATGGGCAGAGTATTTACTTATGAAAATCAAGCAGCCAATCCATTAATTCCAAATCCCAAATTGGCACAACGCAAATTATTTGCTGACGACAGAAAAATGCACTTCATGTTTCAGAATGATTTTGCAACAAATGGCAATGACGGAGAAATGATGTTACAAAATACCCGTTGGAGTATTGGCAGCGAGTGGCGTTTGGGTTATCACGACATGCACGGCTATGAAACAGAAACACATATTGGCAGGTACTTAGGAAAAATGCAGTGGCTCATGCCTTTTGTTGGTTTTGACTGGCGTTACAGAAAAATGGGCATTGACGAACAAGAGAAAAATCTCTTTGGGCAGACAAACACAAAAGACAACAGAGCGGTGTTAAGTTTTGGTGTAAACTATACTTTGCCTATGTTAGTTCGTTTTCAGACAGAAATTTTTACTGACGGCATTGTTCGTTTGCAATTAATGAGAGAAGATATCCCGGTAAGCAAGCGGCTTCGGTTTGCTTTTATGGTAAATACCGACAAGGAATATATGGCAGGACTGCACTATATTCTTGGTCGCAGTTTTTCTATCCGCACCCATTACGACAGCGACATGGGTTTTGGTGCAGGGTTGTCAATAAATTATTGAAGCCGGGCAACCTCATATTTTATAGTATAGTTGTTAGTCTCGATTTCATAAGTCTTTTACAGGTAAAGAAAGATAGCACCGGGCAAATAAAAGCAGGAAGAGCTGCATCGGAAACCCAGCCTTGTTTTGTCCCATCTAATACGTTTAGTTTCACAGGCAGGTCATATTCCCTACATTTGGTTTTAATTTCAGGTTTTACCAGCACAAAAAAACTTTCATGCAAACTGCCAGCAAAAAAGTGATCAATGGTTGGGCCATGTACGACTGGGCCAACTCGGTGTATAATCTTGTGATCACATCCACTATCTTCCCTGCATATTTTGAAGGCATTACGGGTGATGGAAAAGATGATACAGTTGATACAGTGCATTTTTTAGGCCGTGAGTTTGTCAATACGGCATTATACAATTATGCGTTGGCGGTAGCTTTTGGCATAGTCGCTATCATGTCGCCGCTGCTTTCTTCTATCGCTGATTACAAGGGGAATAAAAAATCCTTTCTCCGTTTTTTTATGAC
>JAKQJG010000265.1 GCA_029561305.1 Bacteroidota bacterium
ATATGGAGTAACGCAAAATATTCAAAACAAAGCAAACCCTTTTCACATTAATTTTCATGAACTATCAGAAATATGGCACGATATCCGATCTGCAAGAACATGGAGATTAAGGCTTTTTTATTTGTTTGGTGACCCTATCGCCATTCACGAGAAAAAGACAGCGCTGTCTAAAGCCAGGATGAAAGGCGCTGCAGGACTGGATTTTAATATTGTTAAGAAGAAACGGCCGCTGGAGATTGATGCTGCATCAATAAAAAGTTGCACGCTCAAAAAAATGTGGCACCAGGATTATTAAATTGCCAAGCACTGTTATGGCGAATTTACTGGACAGTTGCTGAGGACTAAAAGCCCCGATGCAAGTTGAAAACAAAGTGAGAAAAAGATATGTGATGTAATGGTTAACTATTTGAGTGACTACCCATTCAGCATCATAAAGAGAAACATCCTACAATTAAGTCTATATTTAGGTTAAACCGGGCAAACAAAAACTCTCATCATACAATATCAAAAAAAAAGAATTTATGACCATTCAATTTAATACTGACAACACCATTAGTGGAACTGAAACGGTAACCGCACCATTTACAGCGCAGATATCAGACGCCTTAAGCAGGTTTAGCTCACACATAACCAGGATAGAAGTACACCTGGGAGATGAAAATGGCCACAAGGCCGGTATAAACGATATACGTTGTATGATGGAAGCAAGAATGGAAGGAAAACAACCCATTGCTGTTACCAACCACGCTGGTACTACCGGGCAGGCAGTATCGGGCGCCATTGATAAACTGAAGGCATCGCTTGACACAATCATTGGCAGGGACAGGAAGTATTGATTGGAAATACATTGTAAAATATGGGCAGCACCGGCCCTTTTATAAATCCATTAACCTCACATTTCTGCGAGGTTTTTCCCGATAGCCGTCTGGAAAACACCGACCTTCTGCGTGGGTCGTCTTAAATAAAAAACCTCACATTTCTGTGAGGCTTTGTGGGAGTTGACGGGGTCGAACCGCCGACCCTCTGCTTGTAAGGCAGATGCTCTAAACCAACTGAGCTAAACTCCCTTTTCCCGTTTTGGGAGTGCAAATATAGGGCAA
>JAKQJG010000271.1 GCA_029561305.1 Bacteroidota bacterium
TGGGCTGATGTATTATATGCAAAGCCCGAAGAAATACTGAAGGAAGCAGTTGCTAATTTGGAAAGCACAGAAGAAGTGGCGGGAAAATCAGAAGCAGATCCGGATATGTCATGGCGGGACACTATTACCGATGAAGAAAAAAAGATGGTGGATTCTTTGGCAGCCAAACTTTCTTTTGATCTATTGGTGAACGATGATTACCGGCCAGATGAAAAGGATGTTGCAAAAACACTGGAACGCATTCCCCTGCCGTGGTTTATAAAGAGACGCATCATGAAGTGGTTATTAAAAGACGTACATCATTACCTTTTTAACCAGGAGTTTAGCCCGGCAAGCGGCATTACCTACAAAGTACAGGAGGAAATCAGGAGCAGGGTATTAAAGAAATTAAATGAAGTACAATCAGACAGGCATATCGTTGTAAGTCATAGCATGGGTACGATTATTATGTACGATTGCCTGAAACGGGTTGCTGAATGTCCTGCTATTGATGGCCTTATGACAGTGGGCAGCCCATTGGGTATCGATGAAGTGCAGGATAAGTTTGCGCCCGAATGGACACGTGCTAATGGCTTCCCCGAAAAAGTAAAAGGTCCATGGATCAATGTATATGACACGCTTGACCCGGTAACAGGTTTTGATGGAAACATTGCCAATGATTATAAAAGAAATGGTGAAGAAGTGATTGAAGTGATCAATGAACAAAACTGGGGTTCCTGGCGCCACAATATCACCAATTATTTCAGTGAGCCAAAATTGAGGGCCGCATTATTAAACATGCTTAATCTTTAATTGATGGACATCAACCAGTTTATCACCGAGCTGCAGGACAAACTGAAAGAGTTTGAATTGAATGCTGCAGCATTGCAGTGTGAAACGCTTATTGATTTTCTTTTACAGGGCGATCAGCAAATACCGGTTGCTAAGGCCGAAAAAATACTGCAGCAGCTGCGCAATAAGCGGATGTTTACGACGATGAAAAAAGTTGCCGAGGCATATTGTACAATTGGCCTCACCAGCTTTAAAATTCAAAAGCAGTATGCACAATCCATGATTGATTCAGGAGAGTATGTTCCGGCTGTTTTTGTTTTGAAGTCATTGATTGCAGCCACTGACAATAACCAGGTAACAGATTTAAGTGCAGTAACCGAGAATGCAGAAGCCAGGGGACTTATCGGCAGGATATATAAACAGTTATATGTGAATGCAGGTAACGCCGCCAATCCCAATTGCAAACAATATATTTCCCTGGCTGTAAATGCTTATTACCAGGTGTATGCTGCTGATAAAACTAAAACATGGCATGGCATTAATACAGTGGCGTGTTTGGAAAGAGCTAAAAGAGATCAAATTGACAGCAGATTAAAAATAGATTCGCTCAAGTTGGCAAAAGAGATCTTATTTGATATACAGGAACTGGAGGATAAAAAATTGGCGGATGCGTGGGACTACGCAACTGCAGCAGAAGCATGCGTAGCACTGAATAAGCCGGATGAAGCAATTAAATGGTTAAGTGGATATGCACGTATGCCTGATTGTGATGCTTTTGAGCTGGCAAGTACATTAAGACAATTAGAGGAAGTGTGGCAATTGAATATGGATGATCCGGCAGGTATATTGTTATTACCGATATTAAGAGCTGAATTAATGAAACGGCTTGGCAGCGAAATCGTATTGGATATTGCAGAGATAAAAAAGCAACAGGCCCTGGAAAGTGTGATCGATGCTAAGTATAGTTCACTTGTTGAAACCAAAAATCCTGTTAAACACCTGGAAAAAGTTTTTGACAACGACTCATTTAAAACATACAAATGGTATATGCTGGGCGCTGCAAGGGCGTTGTCTGTTGCACGAATCGGCCTGGATTCTTCCAAAGGTTTTGGTACAGGCTTTTTGCTAAAAGGAAAAGATCTGAAAGATGACTGGGGAGAAGAGCTGGTACTGATCACCAATGCACATGTAGTGAGCAATGATCCGGCAGAGAATGCGATGCAGCCGGAAGAAGCGATTGTGATATTTGAAGCAATCGACAATACAAAAGAGTTCCGGGATTTTGAGATCCTGTTTTCCTCGCCAAGTACAGAGCTGGATGCTACTGTTTTAAAATTCAGCAAGGATAGCCAGGTGGAATTAACAGAGCTAACAAAGGGGCTGAAATTTTATCCCGTTTCAAAATACCTTCCAGCCATTGAAACCCCACCCACGCAAAAAGCCTATATCATTGGCCATCCCTTTGGAGGCACTTTGCAAATTTCCTTCCAGGACAACCTGGTGATTGATCATGATAAGAGTTCAAAAATCCATTATCGCACTCCCACCGAAGGGGGTAATTCCGGAAGCCCGGTGTTTAATCAACAATGGGACCTGATAGGATTACATCATGCGGGCAGTGAAGAAATGCCTTGTTTAAACGGGAAGCCAGGAACCTATGAAGCCAACGAGGGGATTTGGATACAGGCGATCAGGAAGAAAATTATATCCTGATTATTCGTCCCGGAATTTTAGTTCTGCTTTTGCAGACTCCAGCACAGAAATTTGATTGGGATCTATATAGTTAAATTTCTTTACGTTGTCCAGGGCCTTGTCAATGGCATTTGAAACCGGCGCTTTATCATTTAAACTTCTGGCTGCGGTGAAAAGGCTGATGGATGCCTGGTAACCGATAAAAGGCTTCTCAATATCCCCCACATGCTCTGCGAGCCAATCAACATAATCAGGGTTGGGTTTTTCCTGCAGGATCGTAATGGCGGCCAGTCTTTTTCCCGGAGAAGAACTTGAAATTAAATCGGGAAGTAAATGTTCAGCGCCATGGGCTTTTGTTTTTAGTTTTTCTACAATGTCCTGCATCAGCTTTGTCCTGGTATTACTTGCAGACATCTGCTTACGGAGATTTTCATATGCATAAGCCAAGGATTCTATTTCCACCTTGATATCTTTATTATCATTTGAATGCATGTCTTTATTATCAATCTCCCTGATGCTGACTGCTAATGTGCGGACAAACCCTTCAATAATATTTCCAAATTGAGCGTTCAGTTTTGTACTGCCCGTAATTGCTTCTTTCGTAAAAGGGCTTAAATCGGTAACCTGTAAATGATGCATTGATGCAGGAATGGTAAACGATCCTTGTCCTTTTACAAACACCACGGGAAATAAAATATTTGTTTTGGTAGTTTTTTGAAAGGTTTCTGCAATCAGTAACTCACTGTTTAAGTAGTCACTTTTACTTTCTAAATTGGTGAAAACAAAAATGAAGACCTTTGATCCTTCCAGTGCGTTTTTAATAGAATTATTCCAGTCATTACCTGACAGTGTTTCGCTGGCATCAAAAAAGATCTGTGGATTATAACCAAGTTCGTCATTCAGGTATTCTGTAAGTGTAGGCAACATCAGCTCCCTTACCCATGGATAGGCAGAACGGGGATAACTGATAAATACATCATACTTGTATTTTTTTTCTGCACTTATTTCTTTGCTTGCTACAGCTTCTTTGCTTTTTTGATAAACAGCTTTTTGCTCATTGTAATAACTGTGGCCAATAAAATTTTCAATATCACTAAATTCGCTTGCTAAAAATTCAGCCAGTTTCGAATAAATAAAACCCATGCTTTCAGGGTCATTGGTTCCCTGTTCTACAACGGCTAACTTTTCTCCAAAACTAAAATAATCAACCTGTGGAATTTTTACTTGTTCCAGTACATAGCGGGGTTCTATCCATTTGGGCAGCCAGTCGCTAAAGCAATCTTTTAAAATATCTGCGATCCTGTCAAGCCATTCCTGTGATTCTTTAAATTCCACCCTTGTTCCAAACCTCGAGGGTACGGGTAAGATTGTAAGCGCCATTCTGTCTACCGATAATTTTTGGCGGGCAGTCTGGATAAAGTTCATGATGTCCCTGATGCCAAACAGGCTTTGATAATTGGCCGTAAACATCGGTATGATAATATCGGGTAGCATGATGGTGCAAACACCGCTTGAATCACTCAATCCAGTACGGCTGTCAATCAAAACAAGATCATAATCTTTTAGCCATTGATTTCTTAGATCTTCCAGGTGTTTACCTCCCCCATCAGGTTTAAAAAAATCATCCCATTTAAATGTTTCCAGGTCAGCCGAATATTTAGCCGGGTTTTTTTCCCTGCCACTATGCATTAGATGAAGCGGATGACTAAAACCTGCATGGATGGTCCATAAATAATTTTTGTAATCAGCAGTGGTATTATTTCTGAACTCCATTAATAACTGAAGTAAACCATCGGCTTCCCGGTTGATCTCAAACTTGTTAAAATACCTTTCGAGGCCAGGTGCTTCCAGGTCCCAGTCAACCATCAATATTTTTTTATTGCGTTTGGCTAATTCAAAAGCAATGTTGGCAAGCGACATGCTTCTTCCCACACCACCTTTATAAGAATAAAAAGTAACAATGCTGCTCATTGTTGTGTAAATTTTGGCGTTTGTGTTTGCTGTGCAACTGAACTGTTATAGAACTGCTGGTAAAAAGCATTGGCAGCGTCGATCTTCCAGTCTGCCTGCCAAACCGGTGCATTGCCGATGGACCGTGCAATCGCTTTTCCCAATGGTTTTAATTTGTCTGTAAGCAACTCTGCTTTAGGACTGTCAGGGGACATTTTTACATTAAAGAAGTCCTGTATTTCCACTTTTTGAATAGACGATAAATTGATTGGCATCGTTTCTCCATCGTGAATGATAGTAGGAAATACCAGTCCATCCGGTTGCTGCAAAGTTCTGAACCCGGTTTTTATCTCACGTTCAAGCATATGGCTTATTTCGCAGGTACACCAGATGCTGTTGAGATAGGTTTTAGACCATAGGGGGATAATGGTTTTTGCGGTACCCAGCGCAGTTCCTAATGACAATGGCCAGGTTGTGCCGCTTTCGAGTTGTTCATCTATGTAGAATTTCGGATGACTACCCAGCTCATAAAAAATATGACTGCTCAATGGCGGAATAAATATCTTGTCGATCCATGCTCTCGTCAGGTCATCCCGCCGGTAACTTATAAAAATGTCGTGCTGATAGCTCATGTAATTAATTTTTAGATCATCCCTTGTTTCAGATCGGTTTCTTTCATTCTTGCCCTGATAACTGCATAGGTAATTTTTGAAAAGGGATTATTGGAATTGTCTTTTATGGCTTCAATTTCACTCATGCCGTCAGGTGCCAGAATACCATAGCCACTATAATAGATAGGTTTAGAATTAATGATCAGATCGTAATCTGACTTTCTTGCCATGATCCAAAAACCCGGGTTAAGACAGCTTACATAGTTGGTGCTGAGTCCGCCACCCAATTCTTCTTTTGCCGCCTGAGTAAAACCCAGTTTTACAGGCTGGCTCTGGAATAAAATTTCTGGCTCCTTGTCAAAAAGACTATCCAGCATTCCACCCACACAATTAACCGCCGTTTCAGTGATACCAGGAAAACCGATCATCGAAAAAAGTTCTTTGGCTGGGTCCGATTTAGCGAAGGAAAAAACTTTTTGCCACCACGATGGTTCTTCATGCTTTACAACTTTAAGCGACAACTGTCCTATTCCACCCGGCAATGCAATTGGTTTATAACCCAATGCCTGCTCTGTGCTTTTTTTAAAATCTTTTGCGTCTGACTTTTTACCTTTTATTTCATTAAACAGGTCGAGCCCGCCATTAATGCAGTAAAAAAGTTTTTCAAGCCCACCTTGTTTTTCTTCCTGGCCCACCTGGAGCTGCAGCGTTGCCTTGCTGTCTTTATCTACATCCTCGTTACTTCCAATTTTGAAACCTTCAAAATCCAGCAGCATATTGATGTCTGGTTTTTCAGCACTGCCTGCAAGCTTAGGAACTACTTCACTTGTACTTATAATTCTTTTGTCGCCGTCGCCTAACTGGAGTAAAACAAACTGGTTGTCAACGCCTGTGGATTTTTCCAGCATGCCGGCAGCCTTTTTTTTAGCAGCAGGCGGCTCCGCATTGTTTTGTTCCCATTTTGCCTGGTTAAAGTATTCGTTTGAATTTTCTGTTTTGAAAAATGACATACAATTTGATTTATAGTTGTTATGGAATTTCCCGATAAGATACAGTGTGCTAAGTCAATTTTTCAGTAAGCAGGGAAGAAAATATCCACCCAATTTTTTTTACACTTCTTAATTTACCAGATTGTTTTACCAGCACGTCCTGCTGACTATTTACCAGGTATACTTTCGACCATTGCCCATTCGTTTCTATCAAACCAACTTCGTAATGGAGTGGCAGTTTTTTTATGATGGCCGAATTGGTGGAGAAAGATGCCCGTAGGTTGGTGCCCTCTTTGTTAACAGTAAAAATTTTACCGTTTTTATTGGCGGTACCAAAAACAGCTGTTTTAAAACTGTCCCATGGAAATGCCGGTCCGGGATCTGGTTTTCTTGCCGGGGAAATATCATCATGACCTAAAGCGGTTACCGGCTGATAAGTTTCAAAAAGTAATTTGCAGAGTTTATACAAAGCAGCCAGTTGTGCTTCGGGGTACACAAACCAATGTTTATTTTCTTTGCCTGTCCAGAACAGGTGTTTATGATTGGCCTTGATGATCCGGTTACTGTCTGCAGCAGGATAGGTCTTGAATACATTTGTTGCCACTGGGCGCCTGAAACTCCCATTGGGTAATTTTTCAACAAAGCCAGGATTTACAATTTCGATTCCGATAGCATGAGAGTTAAAAAAATCCACTCCATCCCAGGCGCTGGTACCTGCATGATTTGCCTTCCTGTTAAAGGGTACCAGTTGGGTGATGGTGCCATCATAGTCCAATACAATATGGGCCGCAATCCTGTCGGGATTGTTGCTTGTATTCATAAACCAGTCCACGGCATTCGCCGCTGTATCGGTGGCGGTGTAGTGAATGACTACATAGTCCGGGTCAATCAAGTCGCCGGCATTTTTTGTTTTGGAGATCCTGATCTTTTCGCTGGTTGCATCTGGCGTAAGCCAGTGATTAACGATTCTCATAAATGTGATGGCGTGTTAGGTATAAAAAGGTACTCAAATATAATTTTACTTACTGGCAGGCACAAGGGTAAAAACACCCATTTTTTTGGTGAAA
>JAKQJG010000277.1 GCA_029561305.1 Bacteroidota bacterium
GTTTGCGAATGTTCCAATAGTTCTTTATTAGTGGCAGCAATTACCCTTACGTCTGTTTTCTGCACCTTGCTGCTGCCCACCCGGATATATTCACCTGTTTCTAACACACGGAGCAACCGGGCTTGCGTACCAAGAGGCAACTCTCCAATTTCATCTAAAAAAATGGTGCCTCCATTTACGGTTTCAAAATAGCCTTTCCGGCTGTCAACCGCACCGGTAAAGGATCCTTTTTCGTGGCCAAACAATTCAGAGTCGATCGTGCCTTCCGGAATAGCGCCACAGTTTACGGCGATAAAAGGATTGTGCTTGCGGGCACTGAGATCGTGTATGATCTTTGAAAATACTTCTTTACCTACACCACTTTCGCCATTGATCAATACACTCAGGTCGGTATTAGCCACCTGTACTGCAATATTCAATGCATGGTTGAGGCCTGGTGAATTGCCGATGATGCCGAAACGGTTTTTTATTGCTTGTAAGTCCATTGGGTTGTCGTTATTTTATTGCCTGTCCTATCAGCGTTCCAGATGTGCATGTATTGATGAGGACATTTACATAGTCACCTTTTTTATAATGTTCTTTAGGAAAAATGATCACTTTATTCTGGTCATTTCTTCCATACAGTTCCTCTTCATTTTTCTTTGATACACCTTCTACTAACACGGTAAATGTTTTACCCACATCCCGTTTCATGCTTTCAAATGAATGGCCACGATGCAATGCAATCACTTCCTGCAGTCTTCTTTTCTTTGTTTCTTCCGGTACGTCATCCTCAAACCTTCTGGCCGCCAAAGTGCCCGGTCTTTCACTATAAAAATACATGTAGGCCAAATCAAATTTGCACTGTTCCACCAGGCTCAGCGTTTCCTGGTGATCTTCTTCTGTTTCGGTACAAAACCCTGTAATGATATCGGTTGATAAACCACAATCAGGAATGATCTCTTTGATGCGTTTCACTTTTGCCAAATACCATTCCCTGGTATAGGTACGGTTCATCAGTTGTAATACCCTGGTACTGCCGCTTTGCACCGGCAGGTGAATATTATTGCAGATGTTGTTGTATTTAGCAATGGTATATAAAACATCGTCGGTAATATCTTTTGGATGAGAAGTGGAAAAACGAACACGCAGGTCGGGACTTATCAAAGCCACTTTTTCGAGGAGGAGTGCGAAGGTAATAGCCCCCTCCGCCCCCAAAGGGGGAACCTGGGTCTCTGCAGTTTCAGAGAGGTTTTTACTATTTAAGGATCCACTATTTGATTTCTCAGAAAAGGGATTTGTACCATCGGATTCTGAGAACCCTCCTTTGGGGGGCAGTGAGGCCACATAATGATAACTATCCACATTCTGCCCCAGCAGCGTTATTTCTTTATATCCTTTTTCAAAGAGATCTTTGCATTCCGCCACAATACTTTCCGCATCCCGGCTTCTTTCACGACCCCTGGTAAATGGCACCACACAAAAAGAACACATATTGTTGCACCCCCTCATGATGCTGACAAACGCATTGACACCATTACTGTTTAAGCGCACGGGAGAAATATCAGCATAGGTTTCG
>JAKQJG010000339.1 GCA_029561305.1 Bacteroidota bacterium
GGTGTGGATGGTGACGATATGATTATCGGCAGCCAAAAAATTAAAACTTTTGCTTCTCGTAACCCTGCTGAACTGCCTTGGCGTGATTTAGCCATTGATATTGTGTTGGAATGCACGGGCGCATTTAACAGTAAGGCTAAGTCACAAGCGCATCTTGATGCAGGCGCAAAAAAAGTATTGTTATCAGCGCCGGGTGATAAAGATATTGATGCAACGGTGGTGTACGGCGTAAACCACCATGTTATTAAAGCTAGCCATACCGTGATTTCAAATGCCTCGTGCACCACGAATGGGTTGGCGCCGATGGTGCAACCCTTGCATGAAAAAATTGGCATTGTGAATGGGCTGATGAATACCATTCATTCCTACACGAACGACCAAGTATTGACAGATTCGCACCATGCAGACATGCGTCGTGCGCGTTCGGCAACCACGTCGCTAATCCCAACCAAAACAGGTGCAGCGGCAGCGGTTGGCTTAGTGTTACCTGAGTTAAATGGTAAATTGGATGGTTTTGCAATTCGTGTGCCAACCATCAACGTTTCTTTGGTAGATTTAACCTTTACTGCCTCGCGCCCAACCACCAAAGAAGAAGTTAACCATATCATGCATGAAGCAGCTGGTAGCGGTGCATTGAAAGGAATTTTGTCCTATAACGAGGCACCACTAGTCTCCGTAGATTATAACCATACCAATTTTTCATCAAACTTTGATGCCACCCTCACAAAAGTGACCAAAGATGGGTTGCTCGTCAAAGTTTGCGCATGGTATGACAATGAATGGGGCTTTAGCTGCCGCATGCTAGATAACGCCGTTGCAATGATGGCTGCAAAATAATAAAGGAGTAATGTGATGTCAGTAATCAAAATGACTGATTTGGATTTAAGCGGTAAGCGTGTGCTGATTCGCGCAGATTTAAATGTGCCAGTTGCAGATGGAAAAGTGACATCTGACGCACGTATTACCGCTTCCATGGCGACAATTGAACATGCCCTTAAAGCTGGCGCAAAAGTGATGGTGACGTCACATTTGGGTCGTCCGGAAGAAGGCATTTATTCAGAAGAAAATTCTCTCAAGCCTGTGGTTGAAGTAATATCAGCCAAACTTGGAAAACCTGTGCGGCTAATCAAAGATTGGCTTGAAGGTGACTTTACTGTGGCGGCGGGGGAACTGGTTGTATTAGAGAATTGTCGCTTTAACAAAGGTGAGAAGAAAAGTACCGATGAGTTGTCACAAAAGTATGCCAAACTCTGTGATATTTTTGTGATGGATGCTTTTGGGACAGCTCACCGCGCAGAGGCTTCAACGCACGGTGTGGCTAAATTTGCACCAGTTGCGGCTGCAGGTATTCTGTTGGTGAATGAATTAGATGCACTTACAAAAGCACTACTTAGCCCTGCACGTCCGATGGTGGCCATTGTTGGCGGTAGCAAGGTTTCTACAAAGCTTACCGTGCTTGAAAGTTTATCTGAAAAAGTAGACCAATTAGTAGTAGGCGGTGGAATTGCCAATACTTTCCTTAAGGCGGCTGGTAATGAAGTTGGCAAGTCTTTATGTGAGGATGAGCTAGTTTCTGTAGCACGCACATTAATGGACAAAATGAGCCAAAGAGGTGCGGCAGTCCCTATTGCAGTTGACGTAGTTTGCGGCAAAAAATTTGATGCGAATGAACCGGCGATTAAGAAAGACGTGGCTGCTGTGGCAGTTGACGATATGATTTTTGATATTGGCGCGAAATCTGCTAATCAAATAGCAGAGATCATTAAAAATGCTGGCACAGTGGTTTGGAATGGCCCAGTCGGTGTGTTTGAATTTGATCAGTTTGGTGAAGGTACTAAAACGATTGCGAATGCGATTGCAAATACCAAGGCGTTTACGTTAGCTGGCGGTGGAGATACGATTGCTGCTATTCAGAAATATGGCATTGAGGATAAAGTAGATTACATTTCGACTGCAGGCGGTGCATTTTTAGAATTTTTAGAAGGGAAGCAATTGCCAGCAGTAGCAATATTAGAACAACGCGCTAAAAGTTAGCGGCCCTGTACATTTAGCACTTTAAAAATGGGGCGATAAGCCCCATTTTTATTTCGTGACCTTTCTTTTAATTAATTAAAAAATTAAAACGGCATAAATCCAATAGAAAATAAGGTAAAAAATTTGACATTACGTAAAACGAAAATTGTAGCAACATTAGGACCATCTTCATCTAGTGAAGAAATGCTGGCACGTATGATTACCGCTGGTGTTAACGTTGTAAGGCTCAATTTTTCACATGGTTTGGCTGAGGAGCATATTAAACGAGCAGAAATCGTTCGCAGTATTGCGGCCAAATTGGGTCGTCCTGTAGGGGTGTTGTGTGATTTACAGGGCCCAAAAATTCGGGTTGGGAAATTCGAGCTAGGTAAAATCACCTTAAAAATGGGGGATATTTTCATTCTTGATGCTGATTGTGAACTCGGCAATCAAGATCATGTGGGTCTTGATTATAAAACTTTGCCCCAAGAAGTTACGGCTGGAGATGTGTTACTTTTGGATGACGGGCGCATCACCATGCAAGTGGATCGCGTGAAAGGTAACCAAATTCATTGTTTAGTGCTAAGTGGGGGTGTGCTTAGCAATAATAAAGGCATCAATCGGCAGGGAGGTGGTTTGTCTGCCGATGCTTTAACTAAAAAAGACCGTGAAGATATTAAGACCGCAGTGAAGTTAGAAGCCGATTATATTGCGATGTCTTTTCCAAAAAATGCCCTAGATGTTGAGCTGGCAAGAACTCTAGTGAAAAAAGCAGGGGGGACTGCGAGCATTATCGCAAAAATTGAGCGGGCAGAAGCGATTGAGAATCTGGAATCTATTATTGAGGCATCAGATGCCATTATGGTCGCCCGCGGCGATTTAGGGGTTGAGGTAGGGGATGCTGCGGTGCCGGGATTGCAAAAACGTATGATACGCATGGCGCGCGCGCAAAATAAATTAGTGATTACGGCGACGCAAATGATGGAGTCTATGATTACCAGTCCAATTCCCACGCGTGCTGAAGTGTCTGACGTAGCAAATGCGGTTTTGGATGGCACTGATGCTGTCATGCTCTCGGCTGAAACGGCCGCCGGACAATATCCATTGGAATCCGTACAAGCCGTGCATCGCGTTGTCATGGAGGCTGAAAAAGAATACATCAATCAATATCATGCGCAAAAGTCAGATCAAGTATTTATAAAAACGGATGAAGCGGTTGCAGCTGCGGCAATTTATACTGCAAAACACTTGAAAGTGAAAGCAATTGCAGCACTGACGCAATCTGGTAACGCTGCACAGTGGTTATCTCGTGCCGATGCTGAAGTGCCAATTTATGCATTGTCTCCCGATAAATTTGCACGTAGAAAATTGACGTTACACCGCGGTGTTTATCCATTCCCGATTGAGCAAGGCAGTAAAAAGCGGGATGAAGTGCTGCGCGAAATGGAGCAAGTGTTATTAAATGAAAAAGCCGTTAGCGTGGGTGATTTGGTGTTATTTACTTTTGGTGAACCTATTGGTTCACCGGGCGGCACTAATACACTCAAGATAGTAAAGATTGGCGAGCAAAAAAATTAAAATATGTGTGATTGAGCTCGGTTATAATTGCATCCATTGAGGTTAAGGATGACGTTATGAAAACGAGCAATCAATTAGGTAAAGCCGGACAAGAAGCAATTAAATATATAGAGCAGCTGGTGCTGGTGTTTATTGGTATGGCAACAGTGTATGCCACATTTGATGAAATTCTTAAATTATGGGTGACCAAAGAAGTAGGAGTTGGAGATTTGCTGCTTTTATTCTTGTATCTTGAAGTGCTGTCTATGGTGAAACATTATTTAGGTTCAGGCAAGTTACCCGTTCGCTATCCTCTTTATATTGGTATTGTGGCACTGGCGCGTTATTTGGTGTTGGAAGTTAAAACACTCACGCCTGAACATATTTTAGCGGTTGCTACTGCAGTCTTGATTGTGGCGCTTGCTGTCTTAGTTGTACGCTTCGGGCATGTGCGCTTTCCCTACACGGAAGACGGCGACAATCCCAACGTTCCAAAATAATATTAAATAGGTGATGCTTTGAGTTCCCCATTGTTATATAGCAGCATTAAAAGCTTAAAAAAATTAAATCAAGGTAAAGTGCGCGATATTTATGCAGTTGGTGCCGATAAATTATTATTGGTGACTACTGACCGATTATCAGCGTTTGATGTAATTTTACCCACACCAATTGCCAGCAAAGGGGCGGTACTCACACAAATTGCCAATTTTTGGTTTGATAAATTAAAGCATATTGTACCGAACCACCTCACGGGCATTGACCCTGCCACCGTGGTTAGTGCGGATGAAAAATC
>JAKQJG010000363.1 GCA_029561305.1 Bacteroidota bacterium
TTTGTACAATTTGTTGTTGATTTTGTAAAAGGGCATCACAGGCCTTATCGATCAATTCGAATACTTCGTGATAGCCTTCTTCTCCACCATACCAGGGGTCGGGCACATCCCTGTTTTGGCCGGGGTACAATTCATTCAGCAGCAGGTCTGCTTTTGCGCTATTGAATTTTTCCCTGGCTATCCATTCCATTTCTTCCACCACGTCGCCAGCCATGGCATATATTTTATCATAGCGGTCAAAATCGTCTTTCACCAGCCTCCTGCTCCGTTGCCTGCTGATGTCGATTCCGTGTTGCGTAGCTACTTTTTGTGAAAGGCGATGGGGACTTTCTCCGTTGTGCAACCCGTTGGTACCGGCACTGTCAACCTTCCATGGTAAGCCGGCCTGGTCAATTTTATTTTGCAGAATACCCTCCGCTAAAGGGCTGCGGCAAATGTTTCCAAGGCATACCATCAAAATTTTCATGGCGCAAATATAATTTAACCAATGCACAACCGCATGCCATCCCTAACTTTTGCGGTATTTACGGGCAGCTTTCGTAAGCATACGACCCTCCCATTCACACAATGCCACGCTTTATCACCATTTTGTAAAAGGCGGTTTTTTGTGATGTTTTAGGCTGTATGTTTGTAAAAACTAAACTGCTTTACCATTGATCAACAGCTCACCCGGCAGTCATTCTTTACCTGTATCCAGTCATCCGCTGCATGTGTTGCTGGCAGAAGACAATTTGCTGCTACAGCAGGCTATCCGGATCGTTTTGCTACAACGGGGCTTTAAAGTGTCGGTTGCTAAAAATGGTAAACAGGCGGTGGAGTTGATGCAGCAGCACCAGGTGGATATTGTATTAATGGCCATCAATATGCCCGTACTGGATGGGGTAGAAGCCACGATCGCCATCCGGGAATTTAATAAATACACGCCGATTATTGCTTTCACCAGTTATGACGAAACGTCGATGCTGCAGTACATTAAGCAGGCAGGCATGAATGGCTTCTTAAGCAAATACGCCTCGCCGGAGCATATCTACGAAACCATCCTGCTGCATGTAAAGGGGGTGAAGGAAAAGTCCAAATAAATTTTTAAGGAGAAATAGATGGTTCCAGGTAACGTGCAAGTGGATATGAACCTGGCCGTAGTAGCACTATTAGAGTAATATCATTAAAAAAGCCCTTCATTGCTGAAAGGCTTTTTTTGTACCACGTACGGGAA
>JAKQJG010000272.1 GCA_029561305.1 Bacteroidota bacterium
GCATCTTCATTATACAGTTTCAATATGGTAGAACATATTTTACCCTCTGCTACCAGGTGCATTTCATCCAATACTTCTTTGCAAATAGAAAAAGTAATATCTCCAATGCGTTTTACGGCGGCACCGTCTACAAAACGGTCAATATTCTCAATGGTTACGGGGTGTCCTGCTTCCAGTGCTGCTTTCATTGAAGGTGCCCCTTCCGGTTCCAGTCCAACAATTCTTGTTTTGGGCGACCAGGTTTTAAAATAGGTACCAACACCGGCACTTAATCCTCCGCCGCCAACAGGTAAAAACAAATAATCGATATCACTCAACTCTTCCAGTATTTCCAGGCCCACTGTTCCCTGGCCTTCGATGATCTTGTAATCATCAAAAGGTGGAATAAAGGTCATGCCGTTTTCTTCGGTATATCTTTTGGCAGCAATGGCACAATCATCAAAAGTGTCACCAGTAAGCACCACTTCGATAAAATCCTCCCCAAACATTTTTGTCTGGTTGATCTTTTGATTCGGAGTGATCACCGGCATAAATACCACACCCTTTGTGTTCAGTTTTCTGCAGCTGTATGCAAAGCCCTGTGCATGGTTACCTGCACTTGCACATACCACCCCCTTTGCCAGCTGCGCTGCACCTATACTACTCAGCATGTTATATGCACCCCGGATCTTGTAGCTTCTTACGATCTGAAGATCCTCTCTTTTTAAATACACATTGCACTGGTATTTTTTTGACAGGCTGCGGCTTAATTGCAACGGCGTTTTAAGCACCACTTTTTTAAGCCGTGCTGCAGCGCCTGTAAAATCAAGTGATATGTTAGGTATAGTGCTGTTCATTTTATACTAGTTCGCCAACGCTGGTTCCAATACTTTTTTCCCTGCCTGTCCGGCAGACAGGTTTTCATCATTTGTTACTGTTGAAATCGTTTTCATGGCTGTCATGGCTTGCCGCAGTACAGCCCCTACTTTTTCAACAGGATGATTGCGGATAATTTTGTTTACTTCAATCAATGCCCTGTTGTCAACACCGGCATCTTTACCGGTATTGAAATTGGTACCTATCACATCTGTCTTGATGGTACCCATAAATTCTTTCAGTAATGGCTTGGCTGCATGGTCAAATAAATAACAACCGTATTCTGCTGTATCAGATATCACCCTGTTCATTTCATACAGCTTTTTACGGGCAATCGTATTGGCGATCAACGGTGTTTCATGCAATGACTCGTAGTAAGCAGATTCTGCTTTGATGCCAGCTTCCACCATTGTCTCAAATGCCAGTTCCACACCTGCTCTTACAAAAGCCACCATCAATAATCCATTGTCAAAAAATTCCTGTTCACTAATGTTATCTGTTGTTGGTGCTGTTTTTTCAAAAGCAGTTTCACCGGTGGCTTTTCTCCAGGTCAATAAATTTTTATCATCATTCGCCCAATCTTCCATCATTGTTTTGGAGAAATGACCACTCATGATATCGTCCTGGTGTTTCTGGAACAACGGTCGTAAGATATTCTTCAGCTCAGTTGATAATTCAAACGCTTTCAGTTTTGCAGGGTTAGATAAGCGATCAAGCATTGCCGTTACACCTCCATGTTTTAATGCTTCGGTAATAACTTCCCACCCATATTGAATCAGTTTGGCAGCATAACCTGCATCAATACCATTTTGCACCATTTTATCAAAACATAAAATAGATCCAGTTTGTAATACACCGCAAAGAATTGTCTGTTCTCCCATCAAATCACTTTTCACTTCTGCTACAAATGATGAACGTAAAACACCTGCTCTGTGCCCGCCGGTTGC
>JAKQJG010000380.1 GCA_029561305.1 Bacteroidota bacterium
AGAAAAGCGCTGTCATTCCGACGAAGGAGGAAACTCCAGGCCGTTGATTAAGCTTTGTATTGCAGCTGGTTTCAGCTCATTGAATAAGTAGGAGTCTGTTTACTAATGGAGTTCCCTCACTGCGTTCGGGATGACAGACTCTGCTGGTTGTTGAATTTTTTCGCATTCTCAACTATGCTCAAGCTGCGCAGGTTAAAGTGCTATCCCGGCTTTATTGCATTACATTCCCCTACCTGTTGGATATATTTTTCTCTGTTTGTGGAAATTGTTGAACGTTTTTTTCCTCAGGTAATACCCAAAAGCCGCTTTTAATACGTAAAAAGCGCTTGGCCCGTCCTTTGCAATCTATTAATTGGTTTTTCATAAGGATATTGGACTAATCGGGCGCAATTTCTATTGTGCCTTCTTTTTTTTCTGCAACCCTTCTGGAGCATCACCAGTCTTCAGGCCTGGATGAATAATTATCCAAAAAAGAAGATTGTAATTTGAATCACCATTAAAAAATGAGAATCGATTGCGTAAAAACTGCAGAATTATCACTGTTTTCTGTTGTTTTTAACTTATTTTGCGGCGTAAAATCCCGGACACTATAAACAAACCAATTTAAAAAAAACAAGACTGCATTACCAAAATCAACAATTTTTACCGGTTAACAGCAAAGGTGTAATGACCCGTAATTCTATTGTGTTACCAAAATCGATTGCCATGAACAGTATTTCTGCACAAATAAATAAATCTAACGGCTTCATAAAAATTCAATTCTCAGGTATGAAAAAAAGTTTACTCTTTTTGTTACTGTTTGTAAGTACTGTTTTCTCTGTAAATGCGACTGTATATTACTGGAACGGTGGAACATTTAATAATGTTTCAAGTTGGACAACAGTGAGAGCAGGAGGTGGTTCAACTCCGGCAAATTTTACAACCAGTGGAGATATATTTATTCTTCAGGGTACTGGTGCTACAACAAATGGCGTTGGGTCCGGAGCAAGCGATCAGTCAATGTCTGTAACTGCTTTATGGACATTTGCAGCAGGTACAACTTTAGAAATTGAAGGTGGAGCAACCATGACCGCTACTGCTTTGATTGGGTCTTTGGGAACATTTTTAGTTAATAATGGAGGCACGTATATTCACAATGCTATTGGTACAGGTACAAATGGATTGGCTGCAGATTTTCCATCTGGGACAAATGCAGTTTTCGGTGCATCAAGTACAGTAGAGTTTCAAAGATGGGCTACGGCAGCTTCTACTGCACCAGTATCACTTCCAACAATTGCAAGCCCTGGATGGGGTAATTTAAGAATCAATATTCCAACATTCGGAGGTAGTTGGAATCAAACTGCTGGATTAACAAGTATTCAAGGAAATCTGGATATTATCTCAACTGGAGGCACGACAAGGGAGTTTAGGTTAGTAGCTAATACTACCGTTTTTACAGTAGCCATAGGCGGGAATTTAAATGTATCAGGAGGGATTTTTGCACCTACAAGTGGTAGTGGTAAACCAACTTTAAATATAGCTGGGGATGTTAATATTAGTGGTTCCGGATATCTCAGAACCTCCCAAAGTTCTTCAGGAGAACTTTATTTAAATGTTAACGGTACTCTTGGCGGCAGCACTGGCAAACTCTCCATAGCAGGAACTGGTCAATTTGCATCGACTAGTAGAGGGTTCGTTATCGTCACACTTAAAGGAAACCTTGATGTTACAAGTTCAAGTTCAACTGCTTTTGTTTTCCAAACAAGTTCTTCGTCTGGGAAAACATATACTTTAAATATCGGAGGAAATTTCAACTGGACAGGTACCGGAACATTTATAGGAGGTAGCACTGCTTCAATTGCCAGTATAAATTTCACAGGAGGTGGTACAAATTCAGCTTATATAAGAACTGCCGGCACCCAAACTTTTACGTTTACCAATTGGTCAGTTGCAAATAGTCCTTCTGGAAAAACACTGACTCTCAATAATAATCTTACAAACGCGGCAAGCAGAACAATGACCGTTGCTTCGGGTGCAACTCTTGCAACCACAGGTAACTATACAAATAGTGGAACCACTACTATTAATGGTTCATTCCAAATTAATCAAGGCGGTTTTGCCAGCGGCGGCACATGGACTTATGGGGCAGGCGCAACTTTAGTATACAATCATACGTCAGGTACTTATGGTGCAATTGATGCCGGTCATACTTACTGGCCTTCAGCAAGTGGTCCAACCAATGTTACTGTTGCTAATTCATCAAGCGGTGGTATCAATATGGGCGTTTCCAGAACCGTTTCCGGAACATTTCAAACTGCTGCCGGTGTACAGGGTACGGCGTTAACATTGAACGGCATCAACCAAATAAACGCAGGTGGTTTCTTTAGCACTACGCCTGTATATGGTGGCTCTTCTACATTAATTTATAATTCAGGTAGTACTTATGGTCGTGGTAGTGAATTGACTACCGGCACTGGTATTCCTTCAAATATTACTGTTAACTCAGGAAGCGGTTTAAATTATGGTAATGGAGCAACCGGCACAGCCCGTACCATTACCGGCAATCTTTTGGTTGATGGTGGTTTCTTTATGGACTTTGGTGCAAGTGATATGACACAGGCGCTTACAGTTAATGGTGATGTAACGATTAATGGTACATTGTCTTTGTCTGATGCAGCTGGTGGTGATATCAAGGTTGGCGGCAACTGGACAAATGCCGGCACATTCAACCCTAAATCAAGGGCGGTATTTTTTGTAAACAGTACCAACTCTTTGATCAGTGGAACGGGTGGTGCAATATTCGATTTCGTAATTGTAGATAAAACTGGCGGTGCTGCAGCAACATTGGCAAGTAATGCTACTATCAACAATACGCTTACTTTAACTGCTGGCAACCTGGCCATCGCTTCCAACACGCTTACATTGAGTGCTGCTGTTAGCCGTACCGCTGGCTTCCTTGCTGGTGGCAACACATCCAACCTTATCATTGGTGGCACAGCCGGTTCATTGCATTTTGATAATGCAGGTACCAACAATTATTTAAAAGGATTTACTATCAATACAGGTGCAAGTGCCACACTGGCCAATGCGCTCAATATCACTGACTATGATGGAGTAGGAGCGGAAGGTGTACTAACAGTAGCGGGTACAGGTGTTTTAACAACAGGTGGTTTTCTTGCCATAAAATCGAGTGCCAATGGTACAGGCAGAATTGCTGCTAATACTACTTCTACTACTTATATCAGCGGTAATGTTTCTGTTGAAAGGTTCATTCCTCAAAACAGCAGCAAGGGCTGGAGGTTATTGGCTTCTAACACTACTGGTCAGAGTATCAACGCTGCATGGCAGGAAGGTCAGAACAATTCTTTAAATGATCCTAATCCTGGTTTTGGTACACAGATCAGCGCTGGTAATGCACTGGGTTTAAGCCTTGGTGCTGCACAAACCGCTGGTTTTGATACACTCTCTGCCGGTGTTTCTTTATTCAAATACAACCCGGCAACCGATGGTCTTGAACCGGTAGCCAACACTATCAGCACGGGCCTGGCTTCTGAACCCGGTTACTTTATATTTATTCGTGGCGACAGGAGGGTAGGTGGTTATGGTGCCGGCGCTCCAACTGCGGCTACTGTACTACGTAGTCAGGGGGCTGTTTTCATGGGTAATTTCACTACTGCAACCGGATCGCAGAATTATGGCCTGGTACGCAATCCATTTGCTTCAAGAATTGATATGAGAGGCTTTACCGTTGGTGCTAATCTAAATGATGCCTTCCAGGTATGGGATGCTAAATTGGGTGGTGCCTTTGGAGTGGGCGGTTTCCAAACATTCTTTAGAAGTGGTGCGGATTATTTAGTAACACCTGGTGGCGGAAGTTATGGAGCCAATGGTTCTGTACAAAACTTCATTGAAAGCGGTGCAGCCTTCTATATACAATCTGTTAGCAATACAAATAATGATGTAGTTGTTCCAGAGTCGAGCAAGGCGGCAGCAAGCAGCACCAGCTCTTTCAGGCCGGTTACTCCACTGGCCGGCGAAAGCAGGTTATCCTTTAACCTGTATGCCAACAATACTGGCGGCAGTGTTGACCTGGTGGATGGTGGTCTGGCATATTTTGCCAATGAGTACAACAATACGGTTGATGTACAGGATGTTAAAAAAAGCCTCAACTTTAATGAGAACTTTGGCATGAAGAGAGCCAATACCGACCTGGTACTGGAAAGAAGGCAGCCCATCAACCTGAACGATACCATCTTCTTTCACATGACATCGGTAAGACGTATTAGTTACAGGCTTGATATTGAGGCAACAAACATGGATCCGCTGATAACAACTGCTGTTTTAAAGGATAATTACACCAATACCAATACCACGCTTGACCTAACCAACGTTAATGCATATACATTTACGGTTGACGCCAATGCCGCTTCAAGATCAGCCGACAGGTTTAGCATTGTATTCAGGCAGAGTGGGGTGGTACCGGTTTCATTTGTAAGCGTAAAAGCAGCACAGGCAGGAAATAAAATCGCCGTTGAATGGAAAGTGGCCAATGAAGTAAATACTGTACGTTATGAAATAGAAAAATCAACTGACGGCAGAAGCTTCAGCAAAAAAGGTATGATCCTTGCAACAGGCGCCAATACGTATAACTGGCTGGATGAAAATACCGTGAATGGCTACAACTATTATCGTATCCGTTCAGTAGATAACAACGGGCAGGTAAAATATACCGAGGTGGTGAAAGTACAGATAGGTGGTAAAGCTGGTATCAGTATTTCGCCAAACCCGGTACAGGGCAACTTTGTTAACATACTTATTAACCAGTCCCTTGCAGGCAAGTATGGCATAAGACTTACTAACATTGCAGGTCAGGCTGTGTATAACAGGGAAGTAACGCACAATGGCGGCAGTTCATCTCAAAGTTTTGTATTACCTTCGGCACTTTCCAACGGAGTTTATCAACTGGAAGTAATTGCCCCTGATAATACAAGACAAGTGGAAAAACTGATCATCCAGGGCAATTAATATTAATAAACAAATAAGAACAATGAAACTTTCTGTAAAGGGGTTTATAAAAGCCATACAAAGTAAAACGACCATTTTCTGCATTGCGGCGGTGCTGATGTCACCAGTTGCAGCCATTGCTCAATCGGATGATGAGCCTGAAGAAACATCTACAGGTACAGGTCCATGGGAAGGCAGTGCCAGTTCCACAATCGGATCAAGCGGTAATGCATTAACGGAGGGTACTGCAAGAACAGCGGATCCTTCTTTAAATCCTGGAACAGGTACAGCAGCAAGACCTGGCGAAGGTCCAACTGTTGATGCAACAGGCGGTCCGGGTGGTAACCCCGACGTTCCATTCGACAGTAACATGAACCTGTTATTTTTAGCTGGAGGTATTGGTTTTGCTTTTGTAGTATACAGGCGCAGGCTTGCATTAAAAGCTATTCCAGTAGAAAAAGGATAATTAAACGTAATTATAATACAGAGGGCATCAGCAATGGTGCCCTTTTTTGTTGTTTAACACTGTATAAATAATTCAATGCTCAAGTAACAGAGATATCGATTTACACTTGGTTCCTCTTTTCAAATTCATTGGATTAGCTGAAAAATTATGCCCCCGCATTTCTTTTCGGTGCCTCTGTGGCATTTTTTTATTTCTATTATTGCCACGGAGGCACGGAAATATTTGCCTTCGGCATTTTCCACCTATATCAATATGTTGGGCGAATTTCAGGGAAGCCGCACTATAATCAATTAATGATTTAAATTTATGATTGATAATTTAACGTTATGAAAATAGAAACTCAAATACTTGACAAAAAAATAGAGCTTATACAATGGCTTTCCTCGCTAGAGGATAAAGTGATTATTGACAAATTACTTCAATTCAGGGATGCCGAGACAAAAGATTGGTGGGAAAGTATTCCAGCTGCAGAAAGTGCTTCTGTTATAAAGGGAATTGATGATGCGAATAAAAAGAAATTAAAACCTCATTCATCTGCAAGAAAACTTTATGAAAGGTGGTTATAAGATCTTTTGGACTGATCATGCTTTAGGTGAACTTGAAAAAACGATTGAATACCTTGAAAGCAATTTTTCAAACAAAGAACTTGAAAGATTATCTCAAAAAATAGAAAACGTTGTTTATTTGATTTCCCGAAACCCTGCTTTATTCTCTAAATCTGATAAACAGGGTGTTTACAGAGTGACAATCTAAAATGGAACACCATGTATTATCGAATAAAAGATGACAGTATAGAAATACTTTCATTTTTTTCTAATCGGCAAAATCCTCAAAAGCGGAAGCTATAAAAACTTTGTCCAACACAGGGTTTGTATAAGTTAGGCATTGCCTCTTTCCCATTCTCCCATCTCTCCGCTCTCTGCCTCTCTGCGTGGAATTTTTCCTCCCTGTTGCAAAATGAAAAACAATCACTTATCTTACTGTTGCAAATACCTTACAAACCTTAAATGATTATCCAATGGACATCAAAAAATTAATTACCGGTGGCATTGCCGGTGGCATTGTTTTCTTTTTTCTTGGCTGGCTGGTTTATGGCAACTTACTTTCCGATTTTATGCGGCAAAATCCGGGTAAGATTGGATGGATAGACCGAAAGGAGCCAGAGTTTTTATACCTGGTAGCAGGCCAGCTAATGTATGGATTCCTGCTTGCTTATATCTTGCTAAAAGGCAATGTGAACTCCATTGTCAGTGGACTCATCACAGGTGCCATCATTGGTTTTTTAATGGGTGCGGCCATCGACTTCACTATGTATGGAACAACCCTTGTTTTAAGTAAAAAAGGACTGCTTGCGGAATTATCGGCAGGTATAGTAATAACTGCCCTGGCTGGTGCCGTCATTGCCGCCGCAACAGGACGAAAAATGAAATAAAGATTTATTCATAGTATGGATAGAGAGTGGCCTTAACCGGCCACTTTTTTTATTGATATTTGTTAGTAACCTGTTGATAACTCCCCATTTGTTATGTGCATAGATTCCGGTTCACTTGCCGTTGTAAGCCATTAAATTTACTCCCCGCCTGTATTGTAACGGGACGTTGTACACCTGCAGGGTATTTGGAGCAAAATGTGAATTTCTAACTTGTCAACAGGCGGCATTTATCAATTCATTTACCGTAGGTTTGCCGTCCTTTTAAATTTAAGAAACGTGCGTTTAAAGAGCTTAGAAATCAAGGGTTTTAAAAGTTTTGCCGATAAAACTTTGCTTCACTTCGACGAGGGTATTACCGGTGTTATCGGGCCTAATGGCTGTGGCAAAAGTAATATCATCGACAGTATCCGCTGGGTGATTGGGGAGCATAAGATCAGCAACCTGCGCAGTGAGAACTTAGAAAGCCTGGTTTTCAATGGCTCTAAAACCCGGAGTGCCAGTGGTTTGGCTGAAGTGAGTCTCACTTTTGAAAACACCAAGAACCTGCTGCCCACAGAATTTAACACGGTAACCGTTACCCGTAAGTACTATAAGAATGGCGAAAGCGAATACCGGCTGAATGATGTGGCCTGCCGCCTGAAAGACATCCATAACCTGTTTATGGATACCGGTGTAAGTACCGACAGTTATGCTATCATTGAATTGGGAATGGTGGATGATATCATCAAGGACAAAGAGAACAGCCGTAGAAAAATGCTGGAGCAGGCGGCTGGCATCACCATTTATAAAACACGTAAAAAGGAAGCCAAATTAAAACTGGATGCCACCGAGCAGGACCTGGCCCGTATTGAGGATCTTTTGTTTGAAATAAACAACCAGTTAAAAAGTTTAGAAAGCCAGGCAAAAAAAGCAGAGAAGTATTTTGAAATAAAAAAGGAATACAAAGAGATCAGCATTGAACTGGCCAAGGCGGCGCTGGAAGGTTTTAATATTACCTACCGTGACCTTAACCAGCAGCAACAGGCAGAAGTAGACAAGCGTATTGAACTGGAAACAGCCATCGCAAAAGAAGAAGCAGCTGTAGAAAAAGAGAAACTGGGTTTTATCGAAAAAGAAAAAGCATTGCAGGAAATGCAGCATGCTTTTAATGATATGCTCGCCAATGTGCGGAACAAGGAAAGTGAAAAAAGCCTGGCGGCACAGCGCCTGCAGTATTTAAAAGAAAGAGAAAGCAACCTGCATGCATTTATACAAAAATCAGAAGGTCAGTTAAAAGGCCTTGATGAAAGCATACAGTTTACCAGCCTTCAGATAAAAGATGATGAGGTTAAACTCACTGAGCTGGAAGACAAATTGGGATCGTTAAAAGAGGCTGTGGAAGATAAACGCCGGGTGTTTGATGAAAAGCGCAGCGGCATAGATGAACTAAGAAGGGAAAACCAGGCCATACAACGCAGCCAGTTTGACGCAGAAAAAAAGGTAGCCGTTGCCGATACTTCCATCCAGAATTTACAAAGAAGCATCGCCCAGATACAGGAAGAAAAAAATCAGCGCCAGGCGCAGCT
>JAKQJG010000276.1 GCA_029561305.1 Bacteroidota bacterium
TACTTTCATCGGCTCACAAGTGATATGTTCCCCATCCACTTTTACTTCATATTTTTCCGGATCTACTTCAATATGCGGAGTGGCACTGTTGTTCACCATATCTTTTTTACCAATCGTACGGCAGTTCTTCACCGGCAATATCATTTTTTCCAAACCATATTTCTGAACGATCTTTTTATCTATCGATACCTGCGATACAAAGGTGACACAGGTTTTGAATAGTGCCTTACCTGCAGCGCCAAACATGTGGCGGTAAATAACAGGCTGCGGCGTAGGAATCGAAGCATTCGGGTCGCCCATCCTGCTGGCGATGATCATGCCGCCTTTGATGATCATTTCAGGTTTGGCGCCAAACATCGATGGCTTCCACAACACAATATCGGCCAGTTTTCCTTTTTCAATAGAACCCACATGATCGCTGATGCCATGTGCTACCGCAGGATTGATCGTGTACTTGCTCACATATCTTTTAACCCGGAAGTTATCATTTTCATTTCCCTCATCTTCGGGTAAGGCTCCACGTTGTATTTTCATTTTATGCGCTGTCTGCCAGGTCCTGGTGATTACTTCTGCCACACGGCCCATGGCCTGGCTGTCGCTGCTCATCATGCTGATGACACCCATGTCATGCAAAATATCTTCGGCGGCAATGGTCTCCGGGCGGATACGGCTGTCAGCAAAAGCCACATCTTCGGCTACCGACGGATTCAGGTGGTGACAAACCATCAGCATATCCAGGTGTTCATCAATTGTGTTGACAGTGTAAGGTCTTGTTGGGTTGGTGGAAGAAGGCAGGATATTAGGATACATTGCAATCTTAATAATGTCCGGTGCATGACCGCCACCTGCACCTTCTGTATGAAAAGTGTGTATCACCCGGCCAGCAATTGCTGCCACCGTATCTTCTAAAAATCCGGCTTCATTTAAGGTATCAGTATGTATCGCCACCTGCACATCATATTTATCAGCCACTTTCAGGGAGGCATCAATTACGGCAGGTGTACTGCCCCAATCCTCATGAATTTTTAATCCCAATGCACCCGCTTCAATTTGCTCCTCTAATGGCGCAGTAGTGGCACAGTTTCCCTTGCCCATAAAACCGAGGTTCATTGGATAAGCATCAGCTGCTTCCAGCATTTTCTGAATATTCCAGGCACCGGGCGTTACAGTGGTGGCGCTGGTACCATCAGCAGGACCGGTTCCGCCGCCAAACATGGTGGTAATACCGCTGAACAAAGCATGATCTATCTGCTGCGGGCAAATAAAATGGATATGGGTATCAATGCCGCCAGCTGTTGCAATTAATCCAGCACCGCCATGTACTTCGGTAGATGCCCCGATCACCATATTGGAATCAACTCCATCCATCGTATCAGGATTTCCAGCTTTGCCGATGCCAACGATCTTTCCATCCTTTATTCCGATATCAGCTTTTACAATGCCCCAGTGATCAATGATCATTACACTGGTGATCACAAAATCGAGCACCCCTTCTTTTCGGGTAGCCGTAGCCGATTGTGCCATCCCGTCCCGGATGGTTTTGCCGCCACCAAATTTGGCTTCATCGCCATAAACGGTATGGTCGTGTTCAATTTCTATAAACAGTTCTGTATCTCCCAATCGTACTTTATCTCCAGTAGTGGGACCATACATTTTAGCATAATTGGCCCTCCTGATATTCTTACTCATCGTTGCTGTTTTTAAATTTTTTCTGGTAAGCTTTCTTCAAAGCCTTTGCTTTAGCTTCTTTATTTATTTTTCCATCTACCAGGTTATTAAAACCGGTTACTTTTTTCTTGCCGCCAAATTCCACCAACTGCACTTCTGTTTCTTCCCCTGGTTCAAACCTTACCGCCGTGCCAGCAGCAATATCCAGCCGCATTCCAAAAGATTTATCCCTGTTAAAACTCATTTGTTTATTGATCTCAAAAAAATGAAAATGGCTGCCCACCTGTACCGGTCTGTCGCCCATATTCACTACAGTTAGTATAGCGGTTTTTCTTCCTGCATTTATTTTAATGCTGCCTTTGGCTGTTATGTATTCACCAGGGATCATGAGTAGTTTAAAGTTTAATTGTTTAAAGTTGATGGTTGGTTTAGGAGTTTAGCCGTTGAGAAGTTTAGTTATGAGGAATAGCTGTTTACTGTCTTCTCTTGCCTGTTTGCTAATTGCTTATTTGATTGGGTCATGTACCGTCACCAGTTTAGTGCCATCAGGAAAAGTAGCTTCTATCTGTATCTCATGTATCATTTCCGGGATGCCTTCCATTACATCATTGTGTGTGAGAATAGTAGTGCCGTATTGCATTAATTCTGCCACTGTTTTACCGTCACGGGCGGCTTCCTGCAGGCGGCTGCTGATGAGTGCGATAGATTCAGGATAGTTGAGCTTTAAGCCTCTTGCTTTGCGTTTTTCAGCCAGTTCCCCAGCTAAAAAAAGCAGCAGTTTTTCCGTTTCTCTTGGTGATAGGTGCATGTATTACTTCGTTTAATAATGTATGTTG
>JAKQJG010000418.1 GCA_029561305.1 Bacteroidota bacterium
TGTTTTACGGCTGTATAGTTACCTCCGTCCCTGTCTGTATATAATCATACAGGTCTTTCATTTCAGTATATTTTACCGACACACATCCGTCTGTCCAGTTATAAAAATTATCAACGGTCCATTCTTCCTCCGGCCTGGTGGCATGTATAGCAATACCGCTGCCGATTCGTGCGGTTTTAGGAACCAGGCCCTTCTTTTTCCTTTCATTAAACTTAGCAACATCTGCGGGCAGTGGAAAATCCAGTAGTAATTCAGGCCCCCATTTCTGGTGTATCTTTTTAAGGATTACTTTAAATTTTCCGTTGGGTGTGCGGCGGTCACCTTCCCTCATTTTATCACCAAGGTCCTTACTGCCAAAAACGATGGGGTAGGTAGCATACCAGCCTTCTTCATCATACACTTTTAACTCATAGTCGCTTTTGTCAACAATGATATAGTAAGAAGGATCTTCCTTTTTTAACAGCGATTTTTTCGCCTTGATGGCCCTGGCTGACTTTACCACTGAGCGCTTACTCCCACCCTTTTTTGCCGGGATAAAAGCCATCAAAAGAATGAATAATGTTGCGATGGACGCAGGAAATAAAATGGTTTTTTTCATAAAGGAATTATATAATCAACCTAAAGACAAACGTTGTGCCAGTCAAAAATATTTTAATTCATTGATAAACTGTTAACAAAATTTAATACAAATTTTATTTAACGCTTGCTTTAAAAGAAAAAAGATGGGATAATCCCCATCTTTTTAAATATTATCAATTGCCATCTTACCAGTTACTCAACCGGATGCCCAGGGTATAAGGCCGCATATCCAGCTGGTTTTTGAAAAGACTGTTGGGTGAATAAGAGCCATACAGCCTTACCGGGCCCAGGCCTATTTCACCTACATAAGAGAATTTAAATTGCTCTACGCCAATACCACCTTTTGTTTTTTCTTTGCCCCTGTTTTCGCTTACCTGCTTATTCCGTTGGCTGTATAAATAACCGGCGCTTACCCCCAGGCTAATGCTAAAACCACGGTGCTGGTTATTAGGATTGGCAGAATAACTGAGCATCAGGGGAACGGTTACATAATCTGTTGCCAGTTTGTTCTTTTTAAAACTGATCGAATCCCGGATGATGGTGGGTGCCGGTGCCACGCCGCTAACAAAAGGATTCTCTTTTAAATAACTTATTTGCGAATTGTATCGGTAATTGTTCAGCTCAATACCAAGCCCGTATTTTAAATGAACATGATGTTTGATGAGGTTGAGCCGCTGCATAAAGAACCAGATATTGACATTGATACTTTTTCCCGTACTCAATTCGAAATCACTTTCGCCGAGGGGAGCAGCGCCCGCCCTGTTGTATAGATAACCGCCGCTGCTGTAATCCGTGGTGTTGTTGACGTAGTTAGAAAAGCCAAGATCCAAAATGAACCAGTTGGTGCTTACGTTGCCGGGCTTATCATTTTTCCTGCCCCAATACCTCCATTTGCGGTCCTCATCAGATCCCTTGTCTTTGTTGTTGCCATCCCGTATAATAACCATATTGCCTATACGAAGGGTATCAGTTTTTTCTACTGCCCCGGCAGTGTCAGCGGGAGTTGCCGTGTTCACCATACCGGCTTCGTTTTTTTCTGTCGTCTTTTTATCCCCCTTTTTTATAATGGTCATATTCCCCACCCGGATGGTATCTGTTTGGTTTTGTGCCGATGTGGTACTGCAATACATTACTATTGCTATAAAAGTAAATAGCTGTTTCATCTTTCTATAAGTTTAATGATTACACAGGCGGCAGACGGGATCACTGCATAGCAAAAGACATATTTGCGATCCGCACTTCATCATCATTGCCTGTTTTGATTTTTGTTTTTCT
>JAKQJG010000435.1 GCA_029561305.1 Bacteroidota bacterium
ATGCACCAGGCAGTTTCCAATGCGTTCAGACTTTTATATCCAAAAAATATTCAGGAATAAGATAAAGAGTTCACTCCCACCCTGGCGAAGGTCTCCCTGCCTGTTACTTCTTATTCCTGAATATTTTTTGGATATAAAAGTCTGAACGCATTGGAAACTGCCTGGTGCATAATGGTTCCGTGATCTTCTTCCGGCAAATAGTCGAATAAAACTTTTACTTTGTTGCTGTTGGTTCCTTTAATTTTTTCAGCCAATACGTTGGCATCCACTTCCATCACCCTGGGTATTTCCGTAGGTGTTAAGCCTTCTTTTCCCACGCCGATATAAATAGCCGTTTGCTGAGTAAGATTTGATGTCAATAGATCGGAAGGTTGGTTTAATAACGAACCATTGTCCCACCACAAACTTGGACTAATAATGATGTACCTGTTGAAAAGTGCCGGCTTCTTCAGCAGCAGTTCTGTTGCAAATAAACCACCCAAGGATTGGCCAATGATCGTTTTGTCATGATTTGTTTTGTAGCTGGAATCGATATAAGGTTGTAATTCGGTTTCAATAAAGGAGGTAAATCTATCTGACTGTCCTGATGTGGGATACTTCTTTTTATCGGCTTTTATGCTGGTAGGAAAAGTGAAATCCCTTCTCCTGTCAACTGTTGCAATACCTACCACGATTGATTTAGGAACCTGGTTGATCCATTCAAAGCTGTTGAACTGAACAAGACCCACAATATGTATAAAATCTTCGTCTGCCGAACCATCCAGCAAATAAATCACTGGATAGGTTGTCGTGTCCTGTTGGTTATAGCCTTCTGGAAGATAGATATTCAGGATCCTTTTTTCTGCAAGAACATTTGATTGGATTTCGTCAATTAAGCCGAGTACAAAGGGTTTCGTTGTTTCAGTTGTTGTCGTTTTTATTTTCTGTCCAAATACCAGGTTGGCCAGGAAGACCAGGATAAAAGCTATGTGGAGTGTTTTCATGTTTGGTGTTTATTTCTTTTCAGCCTGTTGGTAGTGTACCTGTTTTGATGGCTTTAGATTTTGGCGATTTATAATTAAAGTTATACGCAATTGTTTGTTTAGCGACAGAAGGCAACAGGGCGGGTGGCGTACGCCAGCGTGAGTTTTATTTTGGACGTCAACTTTCCCAGGTTATGTGGTCTAGGTCGCCATTTCCCTTTGTATTAACAACTAAAAGTTGGTTGCAGGGCTCTCCGTCAATTTCTATGGTATAGTCAAAAACTCCGTAATAGGTTGCACCATATTTTCCGTCAGGGTAAAGCCCGACTCTGATTAGTTTTAGTTTACTTAGAAGTTGTTGTTCCTTTGTCTTAGCATCGTTGCCACTGTCAATAATATCGCCTAGCTCTTCTTCGTCAAGCTCATCCTGGTAAAAATTTATGTAGTCAAAAGTTTCTCCACTTTCATTGAAATCTTTATCAATTGATAATTTGTTCTGAATCTCAAATGCGGAAATGTTGTCGAGAAATAATTTAATATATTTTGCCTGGTCTTCTGTTATACTCTTATTTTCAAAATTCAAGTCAAGGCGAATCCTTCTTCCATTAAATATAGATTCCGCAGAATAATATTCTGCTAAATGAGTAAAGTCAATCTGTCCAAAATATGGTAAGTCAATAGTGGTCATTTCTTATTTCTCGTTTATTATAGAGTAGCTTGAAAAATCACATTTTACATGTGGCTATATCTTGTATTATTTGTCAATAAGTGCTTTTAGCTTTTCAGGATAAATAAACATTTTGTTTTTTAGATCTTTGTCAATAATGAAAACCTCGTTCCCTGTAAGCCAAAACAAATTATTGCTGATTGGTTTGGTTTCTTTGCTCTCGTACATAAAGTCTGTTAACCCCATAAAACTCAAACCAAATTGTTGTATTTTTTCTTTGTCATTTAATGGCAACGCTACAATTACTGTATTGTTTGGTATTGAAATGAGTGTGCCGAATTTTCCTGCAGGAGGGTTGGCCTTTTTTAGATCCAGGATCAAAGATGTTAGAAATAAGTCTGTATCACTTGAAAGTAGATAAAATTCTTCACCGGTTTTCGCCGTCCCTGCCTTTTCAAATTTCTGATCTAAATGTACTAGTGTATTTTCTTTTGCAAGTAAAAAGATTTCCGCCTCGGTTTTTTTCCAGGTGTCAAGATATTTTCTTTCTACACTTCCTGTTCCTGAAGGCAGATCCAGTACGATCACCTCTATACATCCATTGTATGAACTTTTTACGATCCCGTGATTTTCATATTGTGGTTTCAGTTGGTCAGAATAGAGCCTGATCTTTAAATATGATTTCATAAAATTGAAATCAGTCATTTTTGAATCAATTTCCTTTCTTTGGATCTTTAAACTTTTGTGCTGTTCAAAGAAACTGTTAATTTCCTGCTTTGAAATGGTTTCGTCTTTGCCTGCACATTTTTGGTAAATGGACGTTATCCCAACTTCAAAGTCTTTGTCGAAATAGTCGCTTTCAGAAAGTGTTTTGAAATATCCTTCATCGTAATGCTCCTCAATTTTCCCAACTTGAAAATTTGATAGTTGAGATTTAAACATGGTAATAAATTTATTTACACCCGCAGTGTCTGCCTGGGCACTTACAAGGTTTGCAATTGCTAAAAGGGCAAATAATAATATTGATTTCATTCTTTTTTGTTTTTTTTATAAAGCTGCAGAAAATCATGTTTAGAGCCCACTGATAATGGATTTTTTTTCTCAATATTTATTTTTCCCCAGCCCTGGTGCGTGGCACTCGGAACTTTTATTGCATTCGTTTGCCAGGAATACAGGCTAAGAAATAGCAGCAAAAAAAGAACCAGCTTAAAGATATATTAAAAAAATTTGCCTGTTTCAATTATAGTATTTATCTTAATCCATTAATCACACCTTTTTAAAGCTATTATTCGTAGTACCCGGAATACAGAAATTACCTAAACCTTAAACCTGGTGCTATGACGAAAAAGCATATCAGCGGCAATTTGCAGGCGTTTTCTTTATTGCTGTTATTACTGAACCTGGCTCATTACAATTGTTTTGCCCAGCGTCCGGAAGAGTTCGCTGCAATGAACCAGAAAGCAGGTGCCAATTCAACAATAGCTTCCCCTCCCGGTTTTTCTCATCTTTCTTTATTGGTTTTGTATCAACCCAAATACACAGTTGTAACCCCAGCCCTTTTTGATATTTCAAAACAAGGGTTTAGCAGCGGAGGCAATTTGAACAAAGCTGCTGAAAATAAAACGGTTCCCAATGGTAAGCCTGCTGGCGGAACTGCCGGGCAATACCAACCGCTGCCAGTTGCAGCAGGCAACAAACAATATAACGGCAACCAATACCAGCAGGCACCCGCCGGTAATTTTCAACAACGCTATGTCAACATTCCGCTTCGTCCCCGTTCTAATGTACCGCTGCCTGGAAGCAATGTGCCGATACCTGCTCCTTTAAAGCTCACTGATAAAAAAAGCAATTATGATATTGCACCGCCAGGAGTGAATAAAACTAATGTTCCACTTGCCGGCAGTAAAGTTCCGCTGCCAAAGCCATTGAATACGGGGCCTGCCAACCTGGGTAAGAACCCATCCATTGCCGGTAGCAATACCTCCGTTACAAAACCACTAAGCGCTACCGGTAATTTACCCAACAATACTTCACCGGCAGCTAAATCATCAACAACCACACCGGTAAACGCAGGCTACCAGTCACTGCCTGGCAAAAGCAATGTTCCGCTTCCTGCCAGTAATGTTTCTATACCCCGTCCAATGGTTGTTTCCGGTAGCCAGCGGAGCGACGGTTCATTCAAAACAGCCAGCACCACCACACCCGCTTCGGGAACGGTGAATAATACAGGAATAGCAACAAGTTCCACTGCTGGGCAAAAATATGTTTCTGCCCCACCGCCACCGGGGCAGTCGGCCAAAACAACGGTTGTTCATCAATATGATAAAGTAAGGAGTGGTGGAAGCGGATATGAATCAGCGAACAATCCATTATCTCCGGCGTCAAAATCAGGTTATCAAACATTGCCCTTGAAAAAAGGTGGATATGAATCTGCAGGTAAACCTATATCATCCGGTTCCAATTCCGGGTATCAAAAACTTCCATTAAAAAGTGGTGGGTATGAGTCTGCTGGTAACCCTTTATCATCAGTCTCCAATTCCAGTTATCAAAAACTTCCATTAAAAAGTGGGGGGTATGAGTCTGCAGGTAACCCTTTATCATCAGTCTCCAATTCCAGTTATCAAAAACTTCCATTAAAAAGCGGTGGGTATGAGTCTGCTGGTAAACCTATATCATCTGCATCCGGTTCCGGTTACCAGAAATTACCTTTTAAAAAGGAAGGCTATGAATCTGCCACCAAACCCTTGTCGGCAACAGGCAATCAAACATCGCCACTTACAAATCGTGGATACGATAAGATCAATCAAACTCCTCCGGGGTATAACAATGCTCCTGCACCCGTAAAAAATTATCAGTCAGTTACCTCTCCGTTGAGTTCCGGAGCTTCAACTAAAAGCACGGCTGCACAAACAACCCTTATCAATGATTACAAACCAAAAGTACCTGTACCATCTAATGTAAAACCCATGAGCCGCCCCACCACGGGCAGGTATGTAACTGTACCCAAAACAAATACAGCAACGGGTACAAGTTCTACAAAGGGTTCAACTGAAGTAAAGAGGGGAGCGCTTACGCAGGGGTCGAATACCAAGGGTGCGTTACAGGTATCTAAAGCAACGCAAGACAAGATAAAAGCCGATAAAGCAAAAGAAGCGGCTAAACAAAAATCCACCAAACAAAAAAAGATTGCAGCCTTTGGTGGAAAAAAGGGATAATCAAAATTTTTTAAAAGCCGTTCAACATATTATGCATAAACTATTTTCTTTAATAATCATCCTGCAGGCAGCTGTTGGTTCTTATGGTCAGCATGCCGGAAAATGGGCGTTGAGTAATCCCTATCTTTCCCGTATAGATGCGGCTTATCCTTTTAATGAAGATTATATAACGCTCATCAGTAACCGCAGTATTGTTTACATGCCCATTGTTGAATCTCCCAATGTGGCACCGCTTACTGCATTGCTGCCGGGTAATTTATTTCCTGCTGAATACAATTCAAAACCCCTCAGCGGCGCCATCTCTTACGATAAAAAAACAGTTTTATTATTTAAAGGCAACGTGTATCTGCCGGTAGATAAAGAAACACTTACTGCCACAGGGGCCGTTGGCGCATGGAACGGCTGGCCTGCCTTCTGGAACAACGATATTGATGCAGCGATGGAATGGCCAGATGGAAATTATGTTTTTATCAAAGGCCTGCAATATGTAAGCTACGATCCCCGTAGCGGAAAAACTTCGGGTACTGCACAACTCAACAGTTGGCCGGGATGGCCTACCTCCTGGTCGGGTTCTATAGATGCGGCATTCAATGGCGGGGATGGCTATTTGTATTTCATTCGCAAGGGGAACATTCTGGTAATGGATGCCAGTACAAAAAGGTTTGTACCGGGTTATCCCAAATCACTGGCAGCAGGCAGTCCCGGCGCAATTGTAGCAATGACGGGTACCAACCAGTTTAACCAGGACGCTGCAACAACTACAACAACAACCGAAAATCAAAATATAACGGCTGCGGATAACAGCGCAGAGTGGTGTGCTGTGGGTACACCCGATCCTAAAAAATCATCCGCAACCGGAAGCATCACACCTTCGATTTCCCCTTTGGCCGGTGCAAAAAAAGGTGCATCCTTCCGTGACCTGTTGCCTGCCGGAACAAGGGTATCCGAGATCAGGGTTTGGGGTACCTGGAATATCAATGCCATTGAAATTGTAACCGAATCAAAGGAAGGTTTTGTAACCGAATCGGGTAAACATGGCTTTGCATTTGGTTCGCCCAAAATATTTAAACTGGTACCCGGCGAATGTATTACCGGTATTGAAGGAACATGGGGCAGTTCAACTAACGAGGACTTATATACGCTAAAATTCATCACCAACAAACGCAAGAGCCCTGAGTTTGGTGGCGCCGGTGGCATGAAAGGGAAAACATCGTTTACTGCGGTGGTTCCTCCCGAAGCATCCTTTGCAGGTTTTGCAGGCAATGCTTCCGATAACCTCAATGCCATCGGTATTCAATACTACATCATTCAATATCTTTTTGTGGATGCCAATGGTAAGATTATTGAAGACAAAGGCGATAAATCAGCCTGGGCTTCGGGGCAAACAGATCCCACCAAAATAAAAAGCGATGTAAGAACAGATGGCAAAACAGATCCTTACAGCGATAGCCTGACTGATATACGGAAACTGACAGGTGAAGAAAGGTTTGCTTTTTTTAGTGGCAGTTCCTCAGCAGTCATCATGCCAAACGATCATTGGGTAGGCAAGGCTGTTGATCTTACCAAGATAGATCCTTTTGATATCACACAATCAACCGGTTTGCCCTCTCAAAGCCCTTTATATATGATTGCCGGTACTGAATTGGGCGGACCATACAACACCTGGTATGTGGTAAATGGATATAACCGGAACAAGTCTATGTCAGTTACTGCGGGCAACAAAACAGAAAAGGTTAAAGCGTTGAACACTTACAATGCTTATGCCAACGAGTTTGCCATCCAGGCCGGGGGAAGCGTGGGTGTGCCGATGGTGGCAGCCGGCAGTGTAAATGTTGAGCATACCGAGCGTCAAACGCAGAAGATAGGGAATGACCGGGTTATGTTTACACAGTCAACAAACCGCACCTCACATTTTTTATCTTTCGATTTAGCCTGGGAAGATGCAGAGGGCAAAAAATTTCGCCAGAAACTCAGCGCTGCTTTCAGGAGGGATGTTGCAGCACTGCCAGTGCCAAAAGGCAAAATGAACCGTATAGATGCCGATGGAATGAAAAGGGGAGGCACATTGCCTGAAAATATTAACCGGTTCAGAAAAGATTACCAGGCGCTGATCGATAAATGGGGTACCCACTATTTGAATGATATTGAATTTGGCGGGTATTACCGGGTCTGGATGATGATGACAAAGGAGGAGTTAGAACGTACAAAGATGACGATGAATGCAGTAGGCGCTAAATTCAAAGCTACCGTTAAGAAGGTGGAAGTTGGCGTAGATGCGGCTGTACAAGTTCAATCCAGCAGTGCCGGCGGATCTTCAACATCCACATCGGAAGTACATATTTCTGCTACCGGTGGTGGTGGTAATACTAACTATGAACAGTGGGAGTCGGATGTAAGCAAAGAACCGAGGCCAAAGTCGTTTATTTTTTACAGCATCGATACGTTGCTAAGTGAAGTGTTTTTCCCTTTTGATGAAGACATCTCTAAAAAACAACAGGTACTGAGCGTTATGATCAGGCAATACCTGCTGGATAAAGAAACACCCATTACACATGACCGTTATCAGGCTATTGATATCCCTACCAACGATCAGCAAAACACCAAAGACGCACTCGATAGTATCACTATTAAAGTGGAATTTGTAAGAATGAAAACCGATATAAAGGATGGAAAAGCGGACAGGGGGGAAGACAAGAACCAGCTTTATGGCAAACTTTCGTATGGCATACTGGGAGTAAATGATGCATCATTACGTTCGGGTACCTTCTGGGAAAAGAGCTCAAAAGGATGGGAGGGTTTTGTTGTGGGAAGCTGGAGCGATTTTAATGAAAAGAATACACAGGTAAAGATACCTAAAGGCCAGCTGGCGGAAACAAGATTGTTCATTTACGGTTTAATTAAGGAGGAAGACAGGGCCGGGGGTGGAGATGATGTTTATTTTGATAAGCCAAACGCCATTGACGGAGTGGAAACAGGATTTGAAGCATTGCAGGCGCCGGGCAGTTCGAAAAACATACCGGTAACCTTGTCGCACCCGGATGGCAAAGGGGCGGTTCAAATAATGGTGCGGATTACCTGGGTTAAATAAAACTGGTGTTGAGTATGATAAACTAACAGTGCCGGTCGTAAGGGTAAGTTAGCAGCGTTGCATCTAGTAGTAAATTGAAATTAATATTTTGTAATTCTCATTAAAACTATATTGTGAAACGGATAAATTTATTGATGCTTTCCGGGCCTTGATTTCCAGGTCGGCGAACCCGTTTGGAAAGAAATTGATTATGCTGTATTTGGTGACCTGATCAGCAAGGGCCGTATCGATTGTGATGACGAAATATTTAAGGCCAATAGTGCTGTTGACGGGCAATCTGCCTCTTTGGGCATATTAACCGAGCCTGGTGATATAAAATAAGTGCCTGTAACTTTTAGTGCCACAACATTAAATATGCGGCTTAGCTGGCAGAATAAATAAAACAAGTCAGTATATAAATAAAAATAAAATCGTTTACACAATAAAATCAATTGATATGATGAAATCCCTTTCTAAAAAATTAATCACATTGAGTGGCACTTTTTTTTTGCTGTTCACCAGCCAAATTTTAACTGCCCAGCGTTCCGATTATGATAATGCAGAAAAATTTGTCACAGGTACCGAATACAGCAATCCATATACACCAGCAGCTCAACAAGCAGTGGTTTATATTGTATATGGTATGGATGACAAAGAGCACATTAAAATTAATAGTGATAATTTTAAACTTGAGCTACGCATTGTTGAAGAATCTGGTGCAGTAGGAGTTAGGTCATCTGCGGAAGTTCCAAGAATTGTCAGTTCTCAAAAAAATCTTTTTTCGGCAATGTGCAGCAAAGTTGAATTCCTTCCAAATAAGCCAGGTTGGCTAGTAATGCGCTTTACACTTCCAGCCATACCAGATTACGTCTTCCAGAACGACCCACAAAATTTCAAAATCTTCTTCCACTTTACTGGGCCTGAGATTTCTATATGGAGGAACGGCACCGGGGAATTAGGGCATAGGCATATCTGGATCTCAAAAGCAGCCTCAAAAGCAACTCCTGCTGCTGCTTCAAAAACTGTCAGCACAAATACAAATGCCGGCATACAAAAAGCAAATACAGTTTCTACAGCAAATGACTTAAATCCCACAACACAAACAACCCCTTTACAGGATGCCGTCCGCCAAAATAATTATACAAAGGCACAGGAGCTGGTATTAGGGAATGCAACGGATGTTAATACAAAAGATGGCAAAAACGGCCGTGCCGCCATTCATTATGCAGCATTGAATGATGACAAGGAAATGATAGAAATGCTGAAAGACAAAGGCAATGCAGATATCAACGCTAAGGATAACCAGGGAAAAACAGCCCTCGATCTTGCACTGGAAGGCTCTAAATTTAAAGCAGCAAAAGCCTTACTGGAAAACAATGCAGACGCAGGCCAGTCTAATGCCGGCCTTGACCGTGTGCTGGCAACGCAGAATATGGAGATACTGAAACTGATGCTACAGAATGGCGCCAATGCAGAAACGGCCATTAGAAAATCAATAGCATCAGATAATGTGGAGACGATGAAATTTGTTTTTGAAAATTCGGGTGCCCGTGCCAGTAATGGCTTGTTTGAAGAAGCCATCAACAAGCGAAGCACCAAATGCGCTATCGGTTTATTGCAAAACGGGGTGGATAAAAACCAGGCCATGGATTTTGTGATCAGGAGTAAGAATAAGGAAATGGTAGACCTGGTTTTAAATACAGGCGTGGATGTAAGTACAGCCAACAATGCACTCAATTTTTTTGTAGAGCAAAGGGATATTGGGAAAGCTGAAGCTGCCATCACTAATAATCATGCAGATGCAACATTTGCCATGCCTGCTGCTGTAAAAACAAATAATGTAGAGATGGTGAAAATGCTGTTTCGCAATAATGCCGATGCTAACGACCAGATGGATGAAGTGTGTGCAGCAGGTAATAATGCAATGGTAACTGCTTTTTTAACTGCCGGCGCCAACCCCGATAATGGCGTAAAGCCTGCCGCTGACAATGATAAAACTGCCACCTTGCAGATACTCCTTGATAATAAAGGCGATGCCAATATTGCCATGCCTATAGCCATTAAGAAGAACAACACTTCCATGGTGCAGATGTGTTTATCGGCAAGTAAACCTGCAGATGTGTACCGTTCGGAATATGTTGTTACAGCCTGCGAAAATTCCAACCTGGATATTCTCAACGCATTGTTGCTGGCAGGCGCACCTGCCGGCCCAGGGTTAATTGTATCTGTCGGTAAAAGTGATTTAAAGATGATTGATGCGCTGCTCAAAGGAGGGGCCGATCCAAATCCAGGTCTTGCCCTTGCCGCAGAAAAAGGGAATGCGGAGATGGTGGATATGCTGCTGGCGAAAGGTGCAGTTGCTAATGCGGTTGTAATGCTGGCAGGCGTAAAAAGTGGTGCAATGGCCATCGTGGAGAAATTGATCTACAAAGGCGGTAATGCCAATGAGCCGGGCCTCGTAAATGCATCGGTGATTCATGACAACCCTGACTTAACAAGACTATTGATTGAGAAGGGAGGCGATCCTAAGGAGGGTGTTGCTGCCTGTGTTGATAAAAATAAACCCAAGGCGCTGGCCGTATTGTTTGATAAAGGGGCGGATGGAAAAAATCCAAAAATGCTGCAGGATGCTGTGGCAAATAATTTTGTAGAGGTTGTAAAGGTACTGATTGACAAAGGCGGTGCAGACCCCACCTATCTTGATGAAAAAAAATACGGCCTTATGCATATAGCTGCCGCAAAGGGGCGGCTTGAGATGATTCAACTGCTGGGGCAATATAAAGTGGATGCAAATACAAAAAATACATCCGGGGATACACCATTAATAGAAGCCATCCTGAAAAGAAATGAAGGTGAAAAAACGAAGAACCCCGGTTGGTTCCAGAGCATTATTGTCGTGCTTTTGAGTATCGGCGCCGATCCAAATATTACCAATAACAACGGCGATGCTGCACTGCACCTGCTGTGCAAAGGTGATATGAAAAACGGACTGCGGGAAGATTGCATAGTGGCATTACTGACAAAAGGCGCCAACCCCTGTTTAAAAGATAGTAAGGGTAACCCGGCAAGGGAGTATTTAGGTTTCTTAGAAGGCGGGCCAAAAAAGAAACTTAAAAATGCCATGAAAGATGCTAATTGCTTTTGATCAAACAACATATCCAGCTATAAAAACTGTTCTATGGCAAATAAAAATATAATCATCCTCCTGGTTATTTTTCAACTAACGGTATCCAGTAGCCGGGCCCAGTCTTTTTATATTGACCCGGAAACCACCAGTTATATCAATGATGCCGTGTATGTGCCAAAGTACAACCATGTTTTTTTCTTTGGGGGCGCTTCTATGATGCCGTATGACATGAATGATTCTGCAACGGTGCAGACAGCCTGGTTCCCCCTTGGCGAATTTGGCGATATAGATGCATCCGTACTTTGGGATGACGACCACCTGTTGCTGTTTGTGGATTCCCAATATGTGATGTATGAAATAGACAGTGCCAGGGTTATTTCTGATTGGGTAACCTGGCCATCCTGGCCGGAAGAATGGCAGGGAGAGATTGATGCCTGTGTGCGTTGGGGCGATGATGAGATCATGTTTTTTTCCGGGAATGAATACCTGCTGTATTCTATTTCAGAAAACGCCTATACAGAAAGAAATTTTTATACGGCCTGGGAAGGCTGGCCATCAACATGGCAATATGCCTTACTGGCGGTATTAAAAATTGACAACTCGATTTATTTTTTGCAGGATGATGAATATATACTGCTCGATCCTGTTAGTTTTAAATTGACAGCGCCGGCAAAGTTATGGGCAGCAAATAAGTAACATTCTTTTGAAATTGTTTTCCAGTAATCTCAGTTGAGGCAAGTTCACTGTTGATTTTGGTTTGGGAGATGATGCGCTTTTTGTTGGTTTTTGACATACCATACGCCAGTGATTATTGTGGGTGACTCGCCAGCTGGTAGCCGGATAGACTCTTCTATCCAAAGGAGCTACTTAACCCGTTTCATTGGAAAAGCCTGTTTGCGTTCCTGCCCGTTTTTAGTTCCTGAAATTTCAGCTACTAAGGAGTCTGCAGTAATTTTTGTATACGAAATGATTTGAGGAAAATCATGCTGCCAATTTTCAAAAATTAATTGTGTTGCTGAAATTGTTTTGCTGGCAAAACGAACAGGCAGTCCGCCGTTTTGTTTTTTAACAGTTGGTATATAAAATAATCCGTCCTGTTCCTGGACCAACCGTATGTTTTCAAAAATAATCGTGTCTTTTTCTTTTACGATGTAACTTTTTCCTGAAAGTTCATTGTCATTTGATTTGTCCCATGTTTCATATACAGTTCCTTTCTGCATTTTATTTTCCCATGTTCCGATAAGCCATCCTGCCTGGTTGATGTCATTTGTGTGCTTGGTTGTCCAGGCACATAGAACGATCAAGCCGGCAATGGCAATAAAAAGTTTCGTTTCTTTTTTCATGATTTTATTTGATAGAGTGAACAGCCATCCTGTTTCCTTCGGTGTCAATAAACATTCCGAAATATCCCATCTCAGGACTTATTTGTGTTTTCGGCACAATTACTTTCCCGTTGGCGGTTTCCACTTTATCTAATACAGTTTGTAAGTCGTCTCCACCATTCAGGTACGCCAGTACTCCGTCAGTTGAAGGCTTGTAAACTTCGCCCTGAACGATGGCACCTGACACATTTGTTCCGTCAGTTGGTAAAAACCCCATTTTTGTGCCGAACATTTCAGTTTCTTTAATTTCGAAGCCAAGAATAGCTTTATAAAATGATACTGCCCTGTTGAAATCCATTGCAGGAATTTCAAACCAATTGATCAAGTTTTCCATTGTTGAAAATTTTACGTTGAGTTGTAAAATTGCAACGGGTTTTAATCCTGGAATTGTATAAATGCGACAAGCCTACGCTGTTCCATAAAAAAGGGAGGACATTTCCAGGTTGCTCCCGTAAAATTCTTTTGGTGTGGATCCTGTTAACTCTTTGAAATCTTTTATAAAGTGGGCCTGGTCGTAATAATCATTTTCATAGGCCAATGCAGTAAGACTTGTGAATTTTTTATTCAGCAGCATATTTAGTGTTGCCTGCAGACGGATGGTTTTTGAAAGTTGTTTGGGGCTTAAGCCAATGGCCAAAGAAAATTTACGTTCCAGTTGCCTGCGGTTGATATTGGTTTGTTTAGAAAGTTCCTCCACGGAAAGTTGCCCGTTGGCTGTCAAAATGGTATCAACTGTTGATTTTACTATTCGGTCTACTGTTTCGCTATCCGTTAACCGGCTTAATAAAAATTCTTCAATCAGTTTTATCCTGTCTGCATTGGAGTTGGCTCTTAAAATTTGTTGTTCTATTTGCCCTCCGTCCTTTCCAAACAATTCTTCCAGTGAAACCGCTGTATTTTCCATTTGTTTTATGGGAATAGTTGCAAAAGGCAAAAAGCCGTTGGGATGAAAACGGACAGAAAAAATGCCTGTTTCGCCGGTCGGTTCTATTGTAAGCGGTCGTGTCAGTTGCCCTATTACAAAACACCTGGGCTGGATAATACTGTTTCCATTGCCGGTATGTTGCCTGTATAGATCCCCGTAATGAAAGATCATTTCCATACAGCCATCCGGAACGATCGTTTGTTTTTCGTTTATTTCTTCCTTTGGGTTTTCCAAAGTCCAATAACATTTGATCAAAGTATTTAGATCGATGCTTGGTTCAAGTGTTTGGTAATTCATCAACCTTTCTTTTTTTGAATGAAGTATGCTTTAAGATTTTAGAATTAGACGACTGGCTATAATTGTAATGTTACGCAATTTTAGATTAGCGGCTGGAGTCAACTGGTTGGGAGACCTGTGCCAGTGGCAAAATCTCCGCCCTGGTTCGTGGCACACGAAACTTTTATTACATTCGTGTGCCACGAACGCAGGCGTAGGGTTGAAAGTTGTTTGTTCTGCCCGAACTGAAGGTTGGCTTTTTACTGCTGCTGATTTTTTCCCTTCCAGCCCCACCACTATTGGCAATACCAATGTTAGCGGCAGTTTTGTTGTTTCTCGTAAACTATTAAACTTTGTTTTGTCCACATTTTTCTTGCGTTAGGCATCATCATCTGAAAATATGGTCTAAATTATTTTGGAGACCACCAATAATTATCATTCTTTAGAAAAGCGATGTTTGTGCCATTGACAAATGTTTTCAACCAATCGGCACAATACTTTGCACCGGGCTCTTCTGATTTAAGATGCCCAATGAATATCGCAGCTTTCTTTTTTCCTTGCAGTTCGGCGTCTTTTGTGTAAACATAGTCTTCCCATTCTCTGGCTTCACCAACCAATATTACATCTACATCATCCCGGTGCAGTACACCAATATGCATTTGCAGTGTGGGTGCTAAACCCGGAACTAAACCAACTCTGCTTACTTCAAGATTGGGATTACCAATTACACGAATGCCTTCTACATTAAAATGCCTTTTTACATCGTTTGCCAAAGAAGTAAGTGTTTTCTTTTTTACTTCCAATATCCACGGTGAAGTTGAGACGATTTTCCATTTCAATTCTTCCGCTAAACCTTGCAAGATTTGGTCGGGATCATTCCTATGTGCATTATCGTGAAACCAGAATATGGTCAGTTTCTTTTCTTTTATATAAGCAACCTTTTCTTTTAATACCATATCCGTTTCCATAAAGTCGGGTATTGTGTTGGTCGCATTATAAAAGATTGGTTCGTGTGTAATTATCAAATTACAATGAGCCGCAACCGCTCGTTTGAGAATATTCATATCAGCAAACATACAGGTAGCAATACCGGTTACAGTATCAAATGCGTTTCCAATTACAATTGTATCTGTCTTTGTTGTAACCCATTGGGGCTTTACGTTTTGCTTGATTTTATCTATTATCTCATTAACAGTAAATGGCGGTTCCTTGGATTGTGCATTCGCAAGATTCTGAAATACCAGTAAGAAACTAAAGTATAAAAACCAGAATTTCATAAATGTAGTTATTGTTTGTGTTAAATGATACGATCTTCTAAAATTACCGCTAACGTTCGAGGCTTTGTGCAGTTGGGAATTGACCAACTGTCCGCCCGGAACTAAAGCTAAATTTATAACTAAAAGCCGAAGTTTAGAACTACTGCCCGGCAGAATTCCGTCCGCCGAAACCAAAGCCTGGATATGCACTGCCGATGATTGCTTCAATGTCCAGCCCCAATTGCACAAAACCTTTTGTTAGCAGCCGTTGACAATTAATTCATTTTAATATCAATTTGCCTTAAAGTCTCCCCATCTAAATAAACGGTATCACCTAGGGGAGTTAAAAAATTATAACTTTTAAATGCGCCGCCTGGACGATCATCTTCAATTAGTATTATAAGGCAATTTGGACTGTCTTTCGTAATTGAACTAATTATAAAGGGCTTAAACCGTTCAAGCAAAATGTATAGTTCGCCGTCATATACAACTTCATCATTTTTATTTGATGCTGCTTGTTCTTTTATTGCATTGTAAACGACCCTCGTGTTAAAGTATTCATCCCATTCGTTATTGGGATTTGGAGGAAAAGAATGTAACATACTGTCACAAAATCCAACTACCTTATCCCTCTGGAAATAAACTCTGTAAATATTTTTGTCCTCACATGGCCTAAGGCAAGCAGTATAAAAAAAATTGGATGTGTCAATTGGTACTCCAGCGGGCGAAAAATAATACCTAAGAAAATGCTTTATCGTGTCACCTTTTTCTGAAAACGAAATGGTTGTTTTGCGAATAGTGTCAGTAAAATTTGTACACCGATTTATTAACGTGTCAGCCCTATAATTGCATCCTATTACAAGCAGTGATAGATAAAGAACTTTATAAGTAGATGGAATTTTCATAAATGGCAGCTAACACGTGAATTTATGCTATAAAATTAAAAATCTCAAAATTTAAACTCCCTGAAACCAAATCGTTTAGTACAATCCATTTTCAATTCCTTTTCACCCCTTACTCTTCCACATCCCACTCTTCAAAAATGCAAACGACATAATAAAAATAGTGGTCCAGTACACCAGTTCATTACTCCAGGCCATGGCCAGTGATACATAGTTCACTTTCATAAAATACCAGGAGTAACCAAGATAGACAATGATGGCGATGATCTCGATCATTAGATTGACCCTGGTTTTTCCCGTACCGGTTACGCCATTGAGCCAGATATTGGCAACGCTCATGAGCAGTAGACCAACAGATACCATTCTCAATACAGGTATCGCTTCTGATACAAACTCATTGCCCTGGCCAAAGAGCCGGAAGAACTGGTAGGGGAAGATATTGATGAGCAAACACATGAAGCAGCAAAAGGCAATACTCAGCAGCATGATCTTATTGATGGCCAACAGCACTTTGTCTTCTTTGCGTTGGCCCATCAGGTTGGCCACCATGGTATTGGTAGTGGCGGCAAAGGCCCATACAAATACGCCGGTGAGGCCAAAAATATTCCGCATGGTGTTGCTGATGGCCTTGGCATTCTGGTCGTGCCGGCCTTCTATTAAAAAGAAAAATACCAGCCAGGTGGTTACGCTGATCACAAACTGGAACACAAGCGGGGTGGCAATTTTTAATATCTGCTTGCTCTTTTCTTTATCGTATTTAAAATTATTTAGTAAGCCGTATTGTTTTTTCAAACCGCCTTTGTACAGCACGGCAAACACGGTGATAAAACCTGCGATCTCTGCCATCACCGAGGCTACTGCCGCACCATTAAAACCCATGGCCGGAAAACCCCAATGACCAAAGATGAGCAGGTAGTCAAATAAAATGTTGACGCCGGCTTCTACTATAAAACCAACAATGAGTAAACGGCTGTTGAGGGAGGCCACCATAAAGGCATTGCCCATTTGAAAAAGATAGAGAAAGGGCAGGCCAATGATGCGGATATATAAAAAGCTCATCTCTTTGGGATAGGCTACCGGGTCGGCCACCTGCTGAAAGATAAAGGGTGCCACTAAAAAAGTAAAGACAATACCGGCGGCGGCTATCTGCAAACTGATGCGGATGCCCTGCGTCAGGATGATCTTAAATGCCGCCGTATCATCACTGCCTGCATACCTCGAAAAAACAGACTGCATGGCATTGTTGAGCCCATGACCCGCCACGGCAAAAATGAGGTAATACACGCCGGTGATACCAGCATTGCCCAGCGCTTCGCCAGTGGTGTCGCTATTGCCCAGGAATATACTGTTGGTCAGCATATTGATCTGGGGTATCAGTATGGCAAAAGTGATGGGCAGGGCAATCGAGAGGATCTGCCTGTTGGTGACCTTTACTTTTAAATCTTTTATAGCTGCTCCACTTTCCATAAGTTTGCAAAAATATCTTTTTTCACCTGCCTAAAATCATTGGTGTGAGCTCAACGTTTAAAATTGGAACAATCGAAAGCGTCAGTCCGGAAGCCCGCTTGCTGATCGAGATCAACCACCAGTGTATTTCCTATATCGTGATCGACAATGGCAATGAATGCGTGGCCATCTCCAGCAGGCAGTTTGCAAAAGACATGGGTGGTATTGACAAAGCAGGTAATGTGCTGAAGCAGCTGGTGAGTGATGACAATATCCTGCAGGAAGATTTTAAAAATACCACCATCATTTATTCGCATCCGCAGTCGGTAATGGTGCCGTCGGACCTGTTGCAGGATGACCAGAAAAAAGACATGCTCGAACTGGTGCATGGGGATATGAGCGATTCTTTTATCCGCACTGATTTTTTATTCCGCCAGTACACCCATAACATTTACCCGGTACCCAAACAAATTGATGCCATCGCCACCTACCTGTTTTCTTCGCCGGTGAGTACGCATTT
>JAKQJG010000026.1 GCA_029561305.1 Bacteroidota bacterium
TGCTGAATGAATTGTACCCCGGCCAAAACAGGGATGTGCCCGACCCCTGGTATGGTGGAGAAGAAGGCTATCACGAAGTATTCGAATTGATCGATAAGGCCTGTGATGCCCTTTTACAAAATCAACAACAAATTGTACAAACCCGTTGAAACACCGATATCAAAATTTAAAGCCCCTATTTTAAATCATGGCAAAACCATCCATACCGCAGGGAACAAGGGATTTTTCCGCTGAAGTAGTACGAAAAAGAAATTTTATTTTCTCCACTATAAAAAAAGTGTTTGAAGTATATGGCTTTGAACCATTGGAGACACCGGCCATCGAAAATCTTGAAACCCTGATTGGTAAATACGGGGAAGAAGGCGATAAACTGATGTATAAGATCTTAAACAATGGCATCAGTAATCCAAAGAACATGGAGAAATCAAAAGCTGGTTTTGAAAAAGTTCTGGAAGGCAAAAGCAGCAGTGACCTCACTGAAAGAGCCTTGAAATATGACCTTACCATACCCTTTGCCAGATATGTGGCGATGAATCATGGCAGACTAACGTTTCCGTACAGGCGCTTTCAAATACAGCCGGTATGGCGTGGCGACAGTCCGCAGAAAGGCCGCTACCGTGAGTTTACACAATGTGATGCGGATGTGGTAGGAAGCTATTCGCTTATCAATGAGGTGGAACTGGCTTCCATTTACCATGATGTATTTTCAAAGCTGGGTATTAAAGGATACGAAATACGGATCAATAGCCGTAAAATATTAACTGCGCTGGCAGAAGTATGCGGCGAACCTGGCAAAGTGGTGGAGATCACCACCGCCATTGACAAACTGGATAAGATCGGTATAGACAAGGTAAAAGAAGAATTGAAAACAAAAGACCTCACCGATGACCAGGTCAATTTGATCGAATCCTATCTTACCATGAACAGTGAGGCCAATGCAGGCAACCAGGCAAAAATAACAGCGCTGAAAGATTTTTTTAATGATTCCGACGAAGGAAAAAAAGGAATTAAAGAACTGGAATTTGTTACCGCTAATATTGCGGCGGATGTAAATATCATTATTGATGTTACGCTCGCAAGAGGGTTGAATTATTATACCGGTATCATCTTTGAAGCAAAAGCGCCGGCTACAGTAAAGATCGGCAGCATTGGAGGGGGTGGCAGGTATGATGATCTAACAGGCCTCTTTGGTGTACCCAATATTCCTGGTGTGGGAATCAGTTTTGGTGTTGACAGGATATACGATGTGATGACAGAGATGAACTTGTTTCCCGATGAAGTGGGAAGCGGCACACAGGTATTATTCTTTAATATGGGAGAAACAGAAAGCCGTTTTGCCTTTGATATCATGCAACAGCTGAGACACAGTGGCGTGGCCTGCGAAATGTATCATGAACCTGTTAAGATCAATAAGCAATTCAGCTATGCTGAAAAAAAGAATATTACTTATGCCGCGATCATTGGCAGCCAGGAAATAGAACAGAAATACTGCATTGTAAAGAATTTAAAAACAAGTATGCAGGAAGTGGTGATATTTGACAAACTTGCCGAATACTTTAAAAACATATAGTATAGTATCTAACATTTCAACATTAAAACAAAATACCATGAAGTTGCATGTAAAGCTGATCGCCCTTGCTGCCATTACCATTTTCTTTGCATCCTGCAAAGACTCCAATACCCAGGGAAGGTATATCCCAGCCACTGCTTCCATTGCAGTACACATCAATGGCAAATCGTTGTCTGAAAAATTGCCCTGGAATGATATAAAGGCCAATCCATTGTTTGAAAATGTGTATACAGACAGCAATATGTCTGCAACAATGAAAAAAATATTTGACAATCCTGACAATTCAGGCATTGAAACAAAGAGCGACATTATTTTCTTTGTGCAGCGGGATGCTGATGGCGGTTATGTTGCACTGCAGGGTGAAGTGAAAGATGCAGCTGCTTTCAAAACGCTTACTGCAGAAATGGTAAAAAATGGTACTGCTTCAGAAAAAGACGGTATCAGCTTTATTAATAACAGTACCTCCTGTGTGGGATGGAGTAAGGAAAAATTTGTTTTTATCGCAGATGCACCAGAAATGGGTCAATTGGATGAACTGTCCAGGAGAATGAAAAGAGATTCGATAGACATCAGTACCAATAAAAAAAGAGATGTGGTTGCCGCCTGTAAATCGGTGTTTGAACTGGACGAAAGCAAATCGCTGGCAAAAAATGAAAAATTTGGCGACTTGATAAAAGAACAGGGCGACCTCCATTTTTGGATCAATGCAGAGGAAATGAATAAGAATGGGGCATCCTTAATGCCTGCATTGGCGATGATCAACCTGGAGAAATTATACAAAGGCAATTATACAGCTGGTACCGTAAACTTCGACAATGGCAAAATAAACCTGTCGATGAAAAGCTATGCCGGTGAAGAAATGAGCAAACTGTATGAAAAATACAGTGGCAGCAGAGTGAGCGAAGAAATGCTTAAAAAAATACCGGGTAAAGATGTGATGGGTGCTGTGGCGCTCAACTTTAAGCCAGAAGGATTAAAAGAATTTTTGCGGATCACCAACCTGGAAGGTTTTGTAAATGTGGGTGTTTCAGAATTGGGTTTTACACTGGATGATTTTGTAAAAGCCAATAAAGGAGATATCGTATTAGGTTTGACTGATCTTGCTATTAAAACTGACAGTATTGACGGGGGTGCCGGCAACAGGCCTGATTTTAATTATGTTTTTGCCACTTCTGTTGGTGATAAAACTGCCTTTAATAAGTTGGTAAAAGCAGGGGAATTGTTATCAGGTAAATTGATCGAACCAGGAAAAGCACCTTTTGCATACAGTACCAATGGAACTTACTTTGCTTTTAGTAACACACAGGCAAATGCAGATCAATTTGTAAATGGAGCCGGCAGTAGTTTTGATTTTATCAGTAAAATATCTGGTGAGCCTATCGGGGGATATTTTAATATTCAATCGATCATGAAAGCATTTGGATCGGAAGCATCAAAAGATTCACTTGGCAAAATGGTATATGATGCATCATTAAAAATGTGGGACAATGTAACCTTTAAAGGAGGTTCGTTTAAAGATGGTGCCATGATAAGCAATGGAGAAATAAACCTGGTGGATAAAAGCACCAACAGTTTAAAACAAATGAATACCTATTTCGCTTTGATAGGCCAGGTGATGAAAGAAAAAGAGAAAAAACAGAAAGAGGATATGATGGCATTGGAAGATGCTATGAAAAACGGCACTTTAGGCGATCTTCCTGCAACAGTTGAAAAAGAAAAATAACAATCGAAAAACATTCACTGCCAATTCGTAACAGAATTGGCAGTGTTATATTAGGCCCAATGCAAATTTCCCTGAAAAAAATACTCCCGGTTTTCTTTTCGCAACAACCAGCAGCCAATTCTCAAATATGGCAGCAGGAGGTTGTTTTTAACAAGGGAGAATACATACACATCATTGCGCCAAGCGGCAGTGGCAAGACCTCGCTGGTACATTTTTTATATGGATTAAAGAAAGACTACAATGGTGAGATATTGTATAACAATGAAAGTCTGAAAGAATTTAATGCGGAAAAACTGGCTTTGTGGAGGCAACAACATATCAGCATTGTATTCCAGGATATGCGGTTATTTACAGAGCAAACGGTACTGCAAAATTTAGAGATCAAGCGTTTACTACATCCATTTCATCCTGCTGACAAGATCACCACGATGGCTAAAAGACTGGGAATAGAAAACAAACTGGGAAAGTTGTGCAGCACCTGCAGCTATGGAGAACAGCAACGCATTGCCATCATCCGTGCGCTGTTGCAACCCTTTGACTTTTTATTGCTGGATGAACCCTTTAGCCATTTAGATGAAGCCAACAGGATAAAAGCGATGGAATTGATAGAAGAAGAAGCCGCAGTAAGAAATGCTTCTATCATCCTGGCAGATCTTAAAGAGATCAGTTATTTTAAAGCAGAGAAGAAACTGGTGATGTAGGGCGAAGGCTGAATGGTTATATTGTTAAATTGTTGTTTGGCTATTTATTACTGCTGAAGCATTATACAAATCAAACACCTAGGGGAAATAAACAACCATGCAGTTATTTAACAATTGAACAACAAAGCAATTGAACAATGAACCGAACACTGTAACCACACCATGAACTTATCCTACAAACATATCGCCCCATTTCTATCCGCTAAGCAAAACAGGCTTCAGCGGTGGTTTAGTTATTTCGGTTTGGGTACGGGCGTATTGTTGCTGTTGTGTTCCTTGCAAATGTATATCAACATCAGCCAGTTGCTGAAAGACCGCAATCCAAAAAAAAATGGTTACGATTATATCTCCGTAACCAAAATCATCACCAATGAAAACATGGGCAGCAACCATAGTTTCAGCAAGGGGGATATTGATGAAATAAAGGCGCAGCCCTTTATTGCAGATGCCATGCCTTTACTGGCCAATAACTTTTTGGTAAAAGCCACCGGGAGCAGTTCACTTCCTTTTACCACTGATCTTTTTCTTGAATCGATCGACAATAGTTTTATAGATACCATTCCGCCTGGTTTTACCTGGCAGGAAGGGCAGGATGTGATACCCATCATCATGAGTTCCGATTATCTTGAATTGTACAATACCGTTTTTGCACCCAGCAAAGACCTGCCACAATTTTCTTCCGAAAGTATTTCTGCCGTGATGGTGCAGTTAGAATGTTATTCAGCTTCCGGTGTACCCGTTATTTTTAAAGCGCATGTGGTGGCACTCAGCGACAGGATCAATTCTGTATTGGTGCCGCAAAATTTTCTTGACTGGGCCAATAAAAAATTAGGGAGTGGCAATATTCCCCCGTCGAGGGTATTTTTAAAAACAACGGATGCCAACAGTGCAGACCTGCAGAATTTTCTACAAAAGAAACAATACAATATCAACAAAGACAAAGCAAAATTTGGCCGGGTAAAACAAGTATTACAGGCCATCGTAAGCGGTATTTCTGCCTTTGGAGTGCTGGTGATCTTACTGGCCATGATGCTGTTTTCTTTTTACCTGCAACTGGTGATCGAAAGAAGCAAGGACAATTTACAACTCCTGCTTACATTGGGATACTCACCGGCCTGGCTGAGTAAAACGGTGGCCAAAAGATGGGTGCCCGTGTATGTTGTTATTATTTTATCCGGGTTACTATTTACCATGCTCTTCCAATATTACTTCAGAAGTGTGGCCATGAATGGCAGGGAAGAACTGTCACCCTTTATTCATTGGACTGTTGGTGCTGTGGCGCTGCTGTTATTGTTTTTATCTGTGGTTATCAATTACAGGATGGTGAGCAGGCTCCTGCATAAATTATAATCCTTCAAAAATTACCGCAGCCCCCTGCCCTACGCCCACGCACATCGTTGCCAGCGCATATTTACCTTTTCTCTTTTTTAGTTCATGTAATAAGGTGGTGGATATCCGAACGCCGCTGCAACCGAGCGGATGACCAATAGCGATGGCACCGCCGTTTACGTTTACTTTTTCCAGGTCTAGGCCAATATCATGTATACAGGCAATAGATTGTGAGGCGAAGGCTTCATTGAGTTCGATCAGGTCGAGGTCACTAACGGTAAGCCCTGCCCTTTTTAGTGCTTTGGCAGTTGCTGGCACAGGACCCACTCCCATGATGGA
>JAKQJG010000111.1 GCA_029561305.1 Bacteroidota bacterium
CGTATTACCGGATGCTGACATGAAAAAAGCGGCGGCAACAGCTTTGCAATCGAGGATGCAGAACGCAGGCCAGTCCTGTATTGGTGCCAAACGCTTTATTGTACTTGAAAGCGCCATGAATGATTTTATGAATGAGATAAATAACAACATGCAACATTACAAACAGGGAAACCCTTTTGACGCTGCTGTAAATATGGGGCCCATGGCAAGGCCTGACCTGGTGGAAACATTGCAACAACAAATGCAGTTATCCGTACAATCAGGTGCAAGGTTACAATGGGGTGGTGAAGCAGCTGGTTGTAATTTTTCTCCCTCGCTTTTGTTGAATGTACAAAAAGGAATGGCCGCTTTTGAACAAGAAACTTTTGGACCCATGGCAGTAGTGATACGGGCTAAAAATGAAGCCGAAGCTATCGCATTAGCCAACGCATCGCCCTATGGTTTAGGGGCGGGCATCTGGACAAGAGATTTGGAAAAAGCCGAATCGCTGGCCCGTACCATTGAATGCGGAGCGGTGTTTATTAATGCATTGGTGAAAAGCGATCCCCGTATTCCGTTTGGCGGTATTAAAAGATCGGGATATGGAAGAGAGTTGGGAAGGCATGGGATACAGGAGTTTATGAATGCGAAGACGATCGTGATCTCAGAATAAGGATTGACGGTAGATTTTTTGATGATGATCAATAAATGATTGATATGATTTGTATGATTGGCGGGTAACGGAAGTGGTAAGATTATGTTTTTCATTTTAGATTGAACAATAACGAATACGGAGGTGACATGATTGCAGGATTAGGATTCAAGAAGATTTTTTGATGATGATTAAAGCAGGATGATATGATTGGTATGATTGCGGGTAATGTGAAGTCATAATGGATGATTAATTAAAAAAGGTATGATTTTAACTTAACAGATACAGGATGATTTTAAGCCCTGTTGTTACTGCAATCACCCAAAAAACAAAGCCGCCCCCTAAAAAGAGAGCGGCGGTATATTACTAACCCAACCTGATGTAAATTTAAGCGGTCTGCATTTCGAGGATCTTTGCCCTGATCTTGGATTCGATCTCAGCGGCCATTTCTGGATTGTCACGTAACAATTCTTTTACTGAATCCCGGCCCTGGCCCAATTTGTTGGCATCATAGCTAAACCAGCTGCCGCTTTTTTGCACCACACCCAGTTCAACACCCATATCGATGATCTCACCCATTTTAGAAATACCCTCGCCGAAAATGATGTCGAACTCTGCATTACGGAAAGGTGGTGCCACCTTATTCTTTACCACTTTTACTTTCACCCTGTTACCAATTGCTTCATCACCGTCTTTAATTTGTGCCATACGGCGGATATCCAAACGAACAGAAGCATAGAATTTTAATGCATTACCACCGGTGGTTGTTTCGGGGTTACCAAACATTACCCCGATCTTTTCCCTCAGTTGGTTAATAAAAATGCAGCAACAATTTGTTTTGGAAATCGTAGCAGTCAGTTTACGCAATGCCTGGCTCATGAGCCTTGCCTGCAAGCCCATTTTACTATCGCCCATTTCTCCTTCTAGTTCGCTTTTTGGAACCAGCGCAGCTACCGAGTCGATCACCACCACATCCAAAGCACCGGAAAGGATCAGCCGGTCAGCTATTTCTAAAGCCTGCTCACCATAATCTGGCTGAGAGATCAATAAATTATCAATATCCACACCGAGTTTTTGTGCATAGTTGCTGTCAAATGCATGTTCCGCATCTATAAAAGCGCACATGCCGCCTTTCTTTTGAGCTTCGGCAATTACATGCGTGGCAATCGTTGTTTTACCACTACTTTCAGGCCCGTATATTTCCACTACCCTTCCTTTTGGCAAACCACCAATGCCCAATGCCACATCCAAACCTAAGGAGCCTGTTGAAATTACTTCTTGTTCCACATGGGGTTTATCGCCCATTACCATTACCGACCCTTTACCAAAATCCTTGTCGATTTTGTCCATCGTTAGCTTCAGCGCCTTTAATTTTTCTACGTTACTCATGTTTCTTGTTTTTTAAGTGATGTATCTGTTTTTGCGTAATAAATGTAATTGTTAAACCAAAGATAGGAGGTTTCTTTTATTCACACTAACAAAATTAGTATTTTTTTTGACAATTTTTTTAGTTAGCCGGTTTTGGGGCCACAGACAGCGTCTGCCAGATCCTTGGGCGTCGGACGATTACACAGACAGACACAGATGAAAAATAAAGGGAAAGGGCTGTATTAAATAATTGTTACCAAAACTTTTCTCTATTGTATCCGGCTGGATTAGGTTTTATTTTATGCCCTCAAATGTTCGTCTATGAAATGGGAAATGAACAATAACAAAAAAGCACTGTTGCAGGAATACCATCTTACCGAACAGGACAGCACAAAAGCAGTTGTAAAATATAACCCGGCCCACAGAAGTGCCCGGATATCTATTGGCGATAAACACCGGCTGTTTTTTATTGAAAGCGCCGGTTCACTTACAGGCAAATACATTTTTAAAAACGAGTATGGACTTACTGTTGGAATGATGAGCAACGACAAATGGGGTAAAGAAGGCACTGTAACAATAGAAGCAAAAAAATTTATCTATAAAATAAATAATACCCCGCTGGCCGAACTTACCATTTATGATGGCGCTACCAACAGAGCGCTGGTAAGTTGCGGATTAGCCACCGGTATCAATGGCACTTCCCTTTCGCTTGCACAGCAAACAAACAATGCAGACAGTAATTATCTTTTACTGGGACTTTGCTGGTTTTTGTTTTTACCCGTTGCGAAGGAGACACCCGTGGAATACGCTGCGTAATTTATATACCGCAGGCAATTTTATTTTCAATTCTAATTAATTGGATTATTGTATGGTAAGGTTTCCGTTTATGCGAAACTGTTTATCATTCTCTACTATTATTTCTGTTCCGGCAGGCACTGTTTGCTGCACATTCAAAACACATTCGCCGCCGGCTGAAGGCCTGATTATGATCTTACAGTTAACAGGTAAAGTTGCAGGCGGTATTTTATTTCCCATCCAGTTGCTGGCTATATCCCAGTTGCCGTTGCCATTAAAAGTATAATGAACTGGACCGCTTGATACGATCCTGAGCAGCCTGCCATTGTTAAGATTGGTGGCATACAATTCTCCTTCTTCTGTTTCACCAAAATCTACAATACCGCCTGGTAATACCACCTGGGTAGAAGTATCATATGTATTAGCAACCGAATCAAATTTGATTTTATAAAACCTGCCGGATGTATAATCCGCCGCCAGGTAATAACCTTTCAGATCGGGGTATAATTCACCGCGGTAAACATTTCCACCGGTGATAGAACCGCTTCCCCCGCCCGTCGGTGGAAGTGCATAGGTGTAAACAGGGAAAGTATAATTGGCGGCTGGGCCACAACCGCTGCTATTGTATGCGGCACCTCCTTCATAGCAGCGCCAGCCGTAGTTAATACCCCGGGTAGAATCGTAGCGGCGGTGATTCACTTCTTCAAACCGGTCCTGCCCTACATCACCGATCCACATATCATAGTTCAGCCTGTCAAAACTCCAGCGGAAAGGGTTGCGCAAACCATAAGCAAAAATTTCATTGCCAAAAGGATTGTCCGCTGGCACAGTATAATAAGGAGCTACTGAAGTGGTATCAACAGCAAAGCGAAGCATTTTGCCCAATAATACACTCGTGTTTTGTGCGTTATTCGGAACATCGCCGCCGCCACCACCATCGCCGGTAGAAAGATAGAGGTAGCCTTCCGGGCCAAAATGCAGCTCCCCTCCATTGTGGTTGGTATTGGTAGGATGAGGAATGGTTTTTAGAATTACCCGTGATGCCACATTTACACTATCCGGATTGGCGCTGATCCTGTACCTGGCCAACTCAAGATCACCACCACTATTTGCATAATAAACATAGAGGAAACCATTGTTCTTGTAATCCGGATGAAAAGCAAGGCTCAGCAAACCCTGTTCGCCTAATGTACTGATACCTGTTACTACAAGAAAATTTCTTCTAAAGCTGTAATCTTTATTATACACTCTAACGGCTCCACCTTTTTGCACAATAAATATCCTGCCCGAACTATCCCCTGCATGCACGACCTCTATTGGTTGAGAGAGGCCGCTGATAACCGTATCAAATGAGATAACCGGAGCCTGTGCAAGCACTGCTATGGAAGATGTAAATACTGGCAACAATACGAAAAAGAAAAAACGCTTCATCGTTCTATAGTTTAGTTTTGGTGTGATCCGGCAGAGAATGCGTAATATACAGAATGTGCTGTAAAAAATAATTTATCCGCCCGTTCAACCCGGCCGGGCCCCCTCTAAACGCAGGGCAGCAGGGTATGGTTGCTTAAAAAGTACAGCTGCTATCAATTGAAAAGGTTTTATTTTGTTTAAAAATATTGGCAGCAGATAAAAATACCGCACAAAAAAAACTCACCCCCCAGCAGGCGCTGCCTAAATTAAAACAGTATTGTGCCTACCAGGAACGCTGCCATAGCGAGGTGAAAGAGAAGCTGTATAATTATGGAGTATACAGGGATGATGCCGAAGAAATTATCAGCAAACTGATAGAGGAAAACTACCTGAATGAAGAACGCTTTGCCAGTTTATTTGCCGGTGGCCGGTTCAGGATAAAGCAGTGGGGCAAAATGAAAATAAAATATGAGTTGAAACAAAAGGGCGTGAGTGAATACTGCATCAAAAAAGCATTGCAGTCTATTGACCCGGATGAATACGAAAAAAGCCTGCAAAAACTGGCTGATCAAAAATTAAGAACGCTCAAAAGCGAAAAAAATATTTTTATTAAAAAAAGAAAACTGCAGGATTTTTTGTTGCAAAGGGGATTTGAAAATGATTTGGTGAGGGGTATAGTCAATAATATTTGACCTGCACTTAACTTGCTTTTAGAACAGGAGCTTCAAATGCAAGTGGCTTTGTTTTTTCCCGTTCATTGCCTGCACTGTCTAACAGTGCGAATGCAATTTCATAATCAGACTCCTCAAAGTCAAAAGGGCCGCTGCACATGCCGTGTCCAATTGCAACCACCCCATTTTCTACAGGCAAAATATATCCGGTCGTTGTTCCTTTGATTTTACTCCTAACCAGCGCTTTAACAAGCTTCACTGTTGTATCGGAAAGACCTATTTTAAAATAAACCCATTTTGCAGGGCCGCATCCAAATACATCAAAAGTTTTTTTCTGCTCTGCTGGCTCCCCTGCAAATGACGGCATGGTTTGTTTTGATGACTTTGATACCGTAAATACAATTTCTTTCCCGTATAGTTTGCCACCAGTACGCATCATCGGCTTACGTTCACCTCTTGGAAGTTTATCCATGTGAAACCCGTAGGTTAATAGCTCATTCAAACTTGTCTCTGCTATCAAAACTACTTGTGTAAGATGATAGCCTTTATGTATTTGTTTAACAACCAGTGTTAATTTACTTTCCGAAGATTTTAAATAGACGGGATATTTTGTGTTTAAGTGAGGTATAAGACTTTGGCTATTGGCATAAAACTCAAGAACTACAAGACCCTCTTTATTGAGTTCAATAGTGTTATTCTTAATATAGATACCACTGGAACTGCATTTAGCAAATGCTGCCGAAATAAAGGAACTGCAGCATACAAGAACCAATAAATACTTCATAACTATCCGGCTTTTGTGTATTTGCAAGATGCCACCATCGTAAAATTACACATTCAGTCTCTTAATATTTTATCAACAGCTGTGATCGCTTTCTGCAGCCGTTCTTCATATCCACCGCTGATATCCACCCAGGGCACGTCCTGGTTTATTAAAAGATCTTTATAATGATGATACAATCTTTCCCTTGTTTTTAGATCAGGGTACTCTCTTAATTCATCCTTTACCCAGGGAGCATCTATATTGCCCAGCAGGTAAAGGTCGTATTTACGCTCTACAATCTGATTGAGTATCCAGTTGTGGCATTGCCCAAATACAAACTCGCACCAGGTTTTCATTACATACTGGTCGGTATCAATAAAAAGCGGGAAGCTGCCCCCATCCCCTAAAGGGGGGTTATTCTCAAGTTTATTTTCTAATTCCTCAATGCCTTTTTTTTCGAGAGCTAATTGCCCTTTGGCTACATCCAATAAATTTTCAAAAGTATAATCGGTACCATGCGCTAATAAATATTCACGGGCGTATTCCCTTACCCAAATGGTATTGTACTGTGCAGCCAGTTTCTCACACAGGGTGCTTTTGCCTGTGCTTTCGGGGCCAACAATAACGATCTTTTTAATTGTTTTCATGAGTAACTTTTGTTTTCCATTCTTTGTATCCCCACCACGCCATTAATAAAAATAGAATATACATCAGTGTAAATAGCATCAATCCCTTGTAAAAATTAAGCGGTATAGCAACAATATTTGAAAATATCCAGGCATGCCAGTTCTCTACTTTTCTTTTTGCCATCCACCACATAGCAGTAATGGCGGAAGAGGAAACAAGAGAATCAAGGAAGGGCGTATTGCTGTTGGTGAATTTTGTAAGTACCAAATAGATGACCACCCAGAAAAATAAAAAGAAACCTATGCCAATGAACAGCTCTTTTTTTGAACACCAGCTTATGGGATAGGTATAATGGGATGCATCTTTCTTCTGCACCCAGTTATACCAGCCATATACGCTCATAATAAAGTAATAAATATTCAGTATGGCATCTGCATACAAAGGCGGATGAACCAAAAAGAAATAAACATATGCTGCCAGCAGCACACCTATAATACCTGTAGGATACACCAGTACATTATTTTTCCTGGCGTACCAAACACTGGCAATTTGTGTTAGGGTACTAACCCACTCCTGCCAGCGGGTAATTTTTAGGTCTGTTACAAATTGCCTGTATATCTCAGTTAAAGTCAACAAAAAAATTTTCCAAATGTACCCTTTTGAAATAATAATAAATTAACAGCCATTCATAAATATTCCATTTCATTATCAAAAATGATTTGCGACATTGATGCTCCAAATTTCATTACAATAAAAAAATTATGATCATGATTGCTGAAAAAACAATGACCAACCAGGAAGTGGCCAACCGGATGAATGAATTATTTAAAGAAAACAACTGGATGCAGGTGCAGGATGAACTGTATGCAGACGATGTGATGAGCATTGAGCCGGAAGGCGCTCCCGGTTTACGTACCGTGCAGGGAAAACAGGCACTGAAAGAAAAAGCCAAACAATTTCAGGATATGATTGAAGAAATGCATGGCGGCTGGTGCAGCGAAGTGCTGGTGGGTGGCGATTATCTTACCTGTGCCATGGGTATGGACGTAACCATGAAAGGAATGGGCCGGGTGAAAATGGAAGAAGTATGTGTGTACAAAGTAAAAGATGGTAAAGTAGTAAGCGAGCAATTCTTTTTTGGCTGCTGATAATCTCTATTAAACCTATAAGGTCCTGCTGTGCTGCAAAGTCGGCGGGCAGACCTTATAGGTTTTTATTTTTCCATTCATTATTGGTTTTATCCGCATCCATATAAATACCTCCTTCCAGTAATAAAGACTGCACTTGTTTTTTTGCAATAAGATTTACAGTGGTGACCTCCTGGTTCTTTTCCCATATCGCCGGCGTTTGATGAATACTTTCTTTTGTTCCATCTGTATAATTCAAAACTATATTCACCGGCGCAGGCATACCACCAACATTCTGCAGGGTAATGCTGTATTGCAATGCCTGTTGCTGTACAGATTGAATGGCAATATCAATATAGCTTGGATCAAAAAACCATTTGCGCCAAAACCAGTCTAAATTTTTACCACTCACGTCATTAAATGTGTAGAACATATCCCAGGGCATGGGATGCTTTCCATTCCAGCGTTTCATAAATTCCTGGAGACATTTCTTAAACAGGTCATCTCCCAGTAAGTCTTTCAAAGCCAAATAACCAACTGCCGGTTTTCCATAAATATTATTTCCAAAGCTTTTAAAAGTTAACCCGTCTGCCGGCGCTATAATGGGGATCAGTTGATTGGGTGATGTACTGTTGATCCAGCTGTTAACCCTAAAGCGTTTAAAAAAATCCGACGCTTTTTCTTCACCCATGTCATCTATGCCGATGAGATATTCAAAGACGGTGGCCCATCCTTCGTCCATACAACCATACCTTGTTTCATTGATACCCATATAAAAAGGCATGTAGCTATGTGCTATTTCATGCTCAGCTACAAATTTTGAAAAACTGGTGTCAGTAAAAGAGCTGTTGTTGGCCATCATGGGATACTCCATATCAGCAAAACCCTGGAAGATGGTCATCTTTTCGTAGGGATAAGCTATACCTGGCCAGTTGTTAGAAAACCAGTGCAGGGAGTTGCGGGTGAACCTGGAAACATGCTGGTAATCTTTTGAACTTTCTGCATAAGCAGCCTGCGCACTGGCCCGGCGCCCCGTGGCATCATCCACCACTACACTGCTGCCATCCCACAAATAATGATCGCTGATACCAAATGCCACATCAGGAAGATGGGTGCCCGTAAAGCGCCACTCATTTATTTCATTTTGCAGGGTAACCGATTTAGCGCTAATATCATTTTGTGTGGCAATATTTACCACTTCATTTGCAGCCAGCGATTGCTGGTAGCGTTGTAAGACTGCTGGCTTTAATAATTTTTCTGGTTGTTGCAGGGTGCCGGTACCCCATACAATATAGTTGGCAGGCACGTTAATGCTGACATCATAATTATTAAAATCACTATAAAACTCCCGGCTGTCCGTAAAAGCTGTATTATCCCATCCATTGTAATCATCATACACCGATACCCTTGGATAAAAATAAGCCAGGAAATAAGTGGTGGAATCGATCATGCCTTCCCTGCCGCTTTCTTTGGATATTTCATAATGCCATTTAAAGCCGAGTTCGAGTTTTCCTTTTGGAAAAAGTGGTTCTTTTAATCGTAGTTGTTCTGAAGTAAACAAACCATCCCCCTTCCATTTGGTTACTATGCCATTGATGGTTACCTCATCAATATGCAACCCCTCTGTGAGATAATCTTTTGAAGCGGGAAATTCCCTTGGTGCGCCGGGCTTGTGCACATTTAAAAAAAGTTTGATGAACAGGGAGCGCAAGGTGTCGGGGCTTTCATTAAAATACTCGATGGTTTCTTTTCCGGAGATATTCCTGGATGGCACCATCGCCGTAATCTCCATCGTATAATTGGCCCGGTTTTGCCAATAGTTTTTTCCAGGCCGGCCATCTTTGCTCCTGGTTTCCTTTTTATACGCTTCCTGTATATCCCTGGATACAAATAGCGGTTGGGCATACACGCACACGGAAAGCAGTAAAGCAATTGCAGAAAAAGATAAACGCATATATACAATTTAAAGCAGTAAAGTAACAACTTAAAACAGCAGCATTATTTGTAATTGATAAAGGGTAAATTGCCGAACAGCCCGTTTACACATGTTTGATGAACGGGCTATACCCGGATCGGCCCAGGCGTATATTTATAGTATGGAAAAAGTAAACCTTGCTCAAAAGCTGCTGGAAATTTCAGACAGCTGGAACCCACGGATAGCCGGAACACTCAACGGGCAGCATGTGAAGCTGGTAAAATTTAAAGGGGAGTTCGTATGGCATCATCATGAAAAAGAAGACGAGTTATTTTATGTGATAAAAGGAAGTTTTGACATGCACTTAAGGGATAAAATAATTACGGTTAACCAGGGTGAATTTTTAATAGTTCCCAGGGGTATGGAGCACAAACCCGTTGCAAGTGAAGAAGTGGAAGTGATGCTGTTTGAACCAGCCACTACACTGAACACTGGGAATATAGAAAATGAATTAACAAAGAAAGAACTGGATAGTATTTAACGTATAAGAACGGCTCTTCCCATATATGAAAAGAAAGCCGGAACTATCAGGTTCCGGCGTAGCGTTTTGTTGTTGGTTACCCGGTTACTCTTTTGTCTTTTGCCACAAATTTTGCAAAGGCCATTAAAGCTCCTGTTACCATGATGTTCCGGAAAAAATTGACCATTTCCAGTTCTTTTTCCCTGTCTATGTTTCCGGTCATTGTTTCAATGCCCAATCCATTTCCCATTGCCCTGGGGAGATGCACCAGCAAAGCCATTAAAATAACATATAATGCCATGAGGCTATAAGCCAGTTTATCATATTTTCCACTAAGGGCACTTACAATAAAAAGCAGGATGCATACAAGCGTAAAGTAATTCCAAAAATAAGGGAAAGGTAAAAAGCCGGGAACAAAGGATGCACCCACATCGGGCTTGCCCAGATGCAAACCCACATACAACAAAAAAGATAAAGGGAATACATACCGCCCTGCGTTCAAGATCTTGTCCATTGCAATAATTTTTAATTGATTGGGAATGGTATCAGCGGTCTTATTTCAACTGAACTGTGAGGGTATTTTAAGATGGG
>JAKQJG010000062.1 GCA_029561305.1 Bacteroidota bacterium
CTGCAACGTTCAGTTTTTATACGCCGCAACAATATGACATTGTGATCGACGAAATTATTGCCGACCCAACACCACAGGTTGGTTTGCCCAATTCAGAATGGATCGAATTAAGAAACACCACTATTTTCCCTATCAATATACAAGGATGGAAAATTGGCGATGCCAGTGGCGTGAGCGGCGGCCTTCCCAATTTTATTTTACAGCCAGACAGTTTTATAATTGTTTGTACAGGCAGTGCTGTATCCGGCCTGGCTGTTTTTGGGACAACCCTTGCTGTTAGCAGCTTCCCATCGCTCGATAATACTGGAGAAGCCTTGTATTTAACAGATGCAGCAGGAAATATCATTCACTCGGTTAATTACAATATCAGCTGGTACCAGAATGAATTAAAAAAAGACGGTGGCTGGACACTGGAAATGATCGACACTAAGAACCCCTGCAGTGGCGCCAGTAACTGGACGGCCAGCACAGACTTAAGCGGTGGCACGCCTGGCAAAAAGAATTCAGTTGATGCTGTTAATACAGATGCTACAGCCCCCAAATTGCTGAGGGCTTATGCAACAGACAATACCAATATTGTATTGGTATTTGATGAACCTGTAAACAGCCTTTCAGCTTCTGTCATCATTAATTATACGATCAGCGACGGTATTGGTACACCGCTCAGCGCTGCTGCGGTTGCTCCATCTTATGATAAAGTGGCGTTACAATTGACAACTCCTTTGCTCGCTGACAAAGTGTATACTGTTACAGTTAACAATATTACCGACTGTATTGGCAATGCAGTTAGTAATAATAAAACGGCAAAGGTTGGCTTAAATGAAGTGGCAGACAGCCTGGATATAGTGATCAATGAAATCTTATTCAACCCTCCATCCAATGGATTTGATTATGTAGAAATTTATAACCGCAGCAATAAGGTAATCAACCTGCAGCAAACCTATATCGCCAACAGGAGTACCACCGGCGTTATCAGCAGTATTACACAACTGAGTGCAGAACCCTACCAGTTGTTTCCACAAGAGTTTATGGTGATCACCGAAAATGCAGACTGGATCAAGAATACATTCATCACAAAAAATCCTGGTGCATTTGCAATTGTAAGCTCAATGCCCTCTTTTAGTGACGATGAAGGAAATGTACTTATTTTAAATGCGCAGGGAAAGATCACGGACCAGGTAAACTACAAAGATGACTGGCATTTTAAACTGCTCGACAATAAAGAAGGCGTAGCGCTGGAAAGAATAGACTACAGTGCTGCATCGCAACAGGAAAGCAACTGGCACTCTGCAGCTACCAGTGTAAATTATGGAACACCTACTTACCAAAATTCACAATTCAGGATTAATGATGGGGTGCAGGGAGAAATAACGGTATCACCCGAAATTGTGTCACCTGATAATGATGGACAGGATGATTTTGCTTCTATTGATTATCGCTTTCCGGAAGCTGGTTATGTTACCAATATCACCATCTTTGATGCATCGGGCAGGCCGGTTCGTTTTTTACAGCGCAATGCCTTGAGCGGAACCAGTGGCAGCTTCCGCTGGGATGGATTAGGAGAGAGAAACCAGCAACTGGCAACAGGTGTGTATGTGGTGCTAACGGAAGTATTCAACTTGAGTGGAAAGAAAAAACAGTTTAAGAAAACCATCGTTGTGGCAAGGAGGAACTAAGTTGCCACGCAAAGAAACAAAAAGCAAAGGCGCAAAGTTGAAATTTCTTTGCGCCTTTTATAATTTTACACAACTCCGTCAGCGGTTATCAGCCCTGACGGCGGTTCGATTAAACTCTTACAACAACCCTTTACCCATCAAATACTCCGCGATCTGCACCGCATTGGTAGCAGCGCCTTTACGAAGGTTATCGCTCACGATCCAGCAGTTCAATGTATTGGCCTGGGTTTCATCCCTTCTGATCCTTCCTACAAAGGTTTCGTCTTTTTCCTGCGCTGTCAACGGCATGGGATACACGAAATTCGCCACATCATCCTGTACCACAACCCCTGGTGATTTACTCAACAGTTCTCTTACTTCGTTCAGGTCAAAATCATTTTCAAATTCAATATTCACGCTCTCACTATGGCCGCCCATTACAGGGATACGCACTGTAGTAGCGGTCACTTTTATCGAATCATCGCCAATGATCTTTTTGGTTTCATTGGTCATTTTCATTTCTTCCTTCGTATAGCCATTTTCCAAAAACACATCAATGTGTGGGATCGCATTCAGATCGATTGGATATTTATAAGCCATTTCTCCCTGTACGCCATTTCTTTCATTCATCAACTGGTCAACCGCTTTTACACCGGTACCGGTTACGCTTTGGTAAGTGCTTACCACTACCCTCTTTATTTTATATTTATCATGCAATGGTTTTAACACCACCACCATTTGTATAGTAGAGCAATTGGGGTTGGCAATAATCTTATCATCCTTTGTCAAAACATCCGCATTAACTTCCGGAACTACCAGCTTTTTTGTTGGGTCCATTCTCCAGGCGCTGGAGTTATCAATTACCGTGATGCCCGCCTCAGCAAACTTAGGAGCCAGTTCCAAAGATGTTCCGCCACCTGCAGAAAATATGGCTACTGCCGGCTTGGCTGCTATAGCATCTGCCCAACCTACAATGGTATATTTCTTTCCCTTAAATTCGACTTCCTTACCAATAGATCTTTCAGATGCCACTGGTACGAGTTCTGTTACAGGGAAATTTCTTTCGGCCAATACCTGCAGCATTTTGCTGCCTACCAGGCCGGTTGCGCCTACTACTGCTACTTTCATTTTTTGTGTTGTTGTTTAAATTGTTTTACTGTTGAATTGTTACATAGTTGATGCAGAACTAAAACCTGAAAGGCCTGCCGCCCTGCATTGCAATGCTGCAAAACCTTGTAGGTTTATAAAAAAAGCCTCCCGTTTTATTGGAAGGCTCAGTTTATATTTTGATACATACTCAAACAACTGTTATCCCTCCGCAGCTATGCTGTGTTTGATAATTGTTTTTGTATGTTTAATGTTCATCATTGTGGGTCGAAATTAGTGACTAATCATAAACCAGCCAAAACTTAGGCAAAAAAATATTGGGAACGATACCGGTACCCTGTCTGCACCGAACGTCAGACCGTCAACAGGCTTCACCCGGTCGGTACCGTAGGTCAGACCGGCACCAAGGCTTTACTGCGGTCGGTACCGCAGGTCAGACCGCAACAGGCTCTTAAAAAAATACATCGATTTTTTTTACCTTACTGCAAAGAATATAATAGCTGGTGAAATTCACCCGGTCGTTACCGTAGGTCAGACCGCAGCAGGCTCTTAAAAATACATCGATTTTTTTTACCTTACTGCAAAGAATATAATAGCTGATGAAATTCACCCCGGTCGGCACCGTAGGTCAGACCGGCAGCAGGCTCTTTAGTATATTTCGAAATTTTTTAACCTTAATACAATGAATATAATTTCCGATGAAGTTTATCACATTTACAACCAAGGCAACAACCGGGAAAATATTTTCACGGATGACAGTGACTATGTCCAATTCTTAAGACTGTTTAGAAAATTCGTGTTACCTCATTGTAAAGTGCTGGCTTACTGCTTGATGCCGAATCATTTTCATTTTGAAATTTATGCAACCAAAGAATCTGCAAAAGCTAAAAAAGTAGGGAATATTATTTCAACTGAACTATCAAATGGCTTCAGGCTGTTACAAAGCAACTATGCCCAATATTTTAACAAGTGGCAAAAAAGAACAGGTTCATTATTCAGACAAAAATCAAAAGCAAAAGGAATGAGTGATGGAAGTAATAACTATAGCTATATAGCTTTTCATTACATCCACCAGAATCCATTTATAGCAAAACTGGTTAGCAAAATAGAAGACTGGAAGTATTCTTCGTTTTGCGATTATGCAGGATTGAGAAACGGAACTTTGTGTGACAAAGAACTTGCAATAAAACTTATTGGTTTCAACGCTGATAATTTCATATCAGAATCTTATGCTTTAATAGATAACGACATGAGTAGAAAAATATTCTTAAAAGATGAAGATGTATAACAAATCTAATCTGACCGCTGGTAAGATTGCCCAGGCACCCCGGTCTGACCTGCGGTACCGACCGGGGTGCCCAGGTTTACAACTTCCCATCTTTTATCTCATCCACCACACCCGGATCTAATAAAGTACTCGTATCGCCCAAACTGCCTGTTTCACCTTCTGCGATCTTTCGTAAGATCCTCCGCATGATCTTTCCGCTCCTGGTTTTAGGCAGGCCGCTTACAAACTGTATCTTATCCGGTTTGGCTATCGGGCCAATGATCTTTGAAACCGTCATACTGATATCCTGTCTTCTTAGATTTTCATCCCCATGATGCCCGTTATAAATAACATAGGCATAGATGCCCTGCCCCTTGATATCATGCGGATAACCCACTACCGCACTTTCCACCACTCCCGAATGCATATTAATAGCATTCTCCACTTCTGCAGTACCTATACGATGGCCACTGATATTCAATACATCATCCACCCTGCCCGTAATGCGGTAGTTGCCATCTGCATCTTTTAATGCACCATCGCCTGTAAAATATAAGCCCGGGTATGTTGCGAAATAATTAGTGCGGCAACGTTCGTGGTCACCATAGGTTGTTCTTAGTATTCCTGGCCAGGGGGCTTTGATACAGAGATTCCCTTTCATAACACCATCTTCGTCCTTTTCTGTGACCTCTTTTCCATTCTCATCTACCAGTAACGGTTGTACGCCGGGCATGGGCAAGGTAGCCCAGCTGGGTTTGGAAGGTGTAACGCCGGCAAGATTACTAATGAGACAGGCACCTGTTTCTGTTTGCCACCAGGTATCAATAATAGGGCATTTCTTTTTGCCGATATGTTCATCATACCAGTGCCATGCCTCTTCGTTTATAGGTTCCCCAACGGTACCGAGTATCTTTAAAGATGAAAGGTCTTTTCCCTTAATTGGATCAGTTCCAAAACCCATCAGACTCCGGATGGCAGTGGGGGCAGTATAGATACAATTCACTTTGTGCTTTTCAACGATCTCCCAAAAGCGGCCTGCATCCGGCCAGGTGGGGATTCCTTCAAACATCATAGAAGTGGCACCGGCACTGAGCGGACCATATACAATATAGCTGTGCCCTGTTATCCATCCGATGTCGGCAGTACAAAAATGCACATCGCCGGGCTGGTACTGAAATACATTTACGAAAGTATAGTTGGTCCAAAGCATGTAACCGGCAACGGTATGTACCACCCCTTTAGGTTTGCCCGTGCTTCCGGATGTGTATAATATGAATAATGGATCTTCCGCATCCATTTCTGCTGCATCAAATCTCACCACCCCATTTTTCTCTACCTGGTTTTCCGCATGCTCCATTTCATCCTCCCACCACACATCCCGTCCTTTGATCATTGACACCGGAGTTCTTGTTCTTGTGTAAACGATCACACGTTTGATCGTTCTGTTGCCGATCAACGCATCATCTATCACACTCTTCAGCGGAATATCTTTCGCTCCCCTGTAGGCACCATCACAGGTAATAATAAATTCAGCATTCGCATCATACAAACGGTCAGCAATACTCTGGGCACTAAAACCGCCAAATATCACACTGTGAATGGCACCGATCCTTGCACACCCCAATACAGCATAAGCCAGCTCCGGCACCATACCCATATAGATACAAACCCGGTCCCCTTTTTTCACGCCGTTATTGACAAGCATTTGTGCTACCTGGCAAACCCGTTTGTGCAAACGGGCGTAGGTTACCACCCTCACTCTTTCTTCAGGATTGTTAGGTTCCCAGATAATGGCAGGCTTATCTGCCATGGTTGCCAAATGGCGGTCAATACAATTTTCGGTGATGTTTAATTTACCACCGGCAAACCACTCAATTTTGGGTTCGGTAAAATTCCAGTCCAGCACCTTATCCCATTTTTTTCTCCACTGAAAATTTTCTGCAATGGCTCCCCAAAATCCTTCGGGGTCTTCCACACTCTTTTGATACTCCTGGTGATATTGTTCTAAACTTTTTATCTGATAATGATATGACATAGCAAATCGTTTTTTGTACCGCATAAAAGTAGGAAACAATTAAAAGGCAGGAAACAAATAGTTGCTAATTTGGTATATTTATGCTAAAAAAGTATAGCTGCTTATTTATCTTAGGTGTATGAAACAGATTGCTTGCCCCAAATGTACCAGCGAAGAAGTCGCCAAAAGCGGCGTTGTTAAAGGAAGACAGCGCTTTCGCTGTAAACAGTGTAATTATTTTTTTACGGTGATGAAAGAGGGTAAAAAAATAGATCCTTACTATGTGATCAAAGCATTGCAATTGTATATTGAAGGGGTAACGCTCCGGGAGATTGAAAGGATACTCGGCATCAGCCATGTGTCTGTTTTAAACTGGGTAAAAAAATACAACATCAAAGCCCCGGAAAATCCGGACTACCGTCCCACGTATAAAGTATTGAGTCAGCCTGAATTGGTTGATTTTTTCAGTAACAAAGATTCTCTCAAATCATCAGGCTGCATCATAACAGAATTGGGTGATAAGTTTATGCTGATTAAATGGGAACGTTTTAGAAAAAATACTCTGTAAAAGATATATTATTTAACACTGGTATAGCAGGTTGTTGTTTCCCGTCGCTAATTCAACTGAAATTGGCAGTATCATTTCTTCATCAAATAACGCTGCTATGCCTACAAAAAACATTACGCTTGCCGCTGCCTTGCTGCTGTATCTTCCTGTACAGGCACAGGTAAACAGTACGGCAGAACTACTGCCGGGTATTGATCACAGTTACAAACCCATGACATTAAAACTGGATGACAAAGGCCAAAAATTCATCCGCCTTATCACCTGGCACCAGATGTGGGTGACCCATACACAAAACAATCCAGGCACACTGGATGTGAATGGTAAACCCTTGAACAGCACAACGGATGTGGCTATACGCAGATCCAGGTTCCTGGTACAGGCGCAGGTGTCGCCCCGGTTTATGATCATCAGTCATTGGGGTATCAACAACCAGAGTTTTATCAACGGGGGAAGCGCCGGTACACTTGGAAGTGGCGCCAGCGCTACCGGCCAGGGCGGTAAACGTCCTCAATTGTACATGCATGATGCCTGGACGGAATATGCTGTTAAGCCCGGCAAATTTCATCTTGGTGCCGGCCTGCATTACTGGAATGGAGTATCAAGACTGAGCAGCCAAAGTACGCTCACCTTTATGACTCTGGATGCGCCCATTTTTAACTGGTACAATATTGAAACCACCGACCAGTTTGCCAGACAGTTAGGGATATACGCAAAAGGGCAGTTAGGAAAATTAGATTACCGTGTACATTTGAATAAACCATTTGCTTTTGGCGCATCACCCTCCGCAGTAAACTCTGCTAATGCGGTAAATGTGCTCAACGAAAACTGGAGTACAGGCGGCTATCTCAATTATATGTTCTGGGACAAAGAAAGTAATGTGCTTCCTTTTTTTGCAGGCACTTACTTCGGTTCAAAAAAAGTGTTTACTATCGGGGCTGGATGGTATTCACAAAAAGGCGTGACGGCCAGCAGGAAATCACCCACCGATTCGGTGCAGGAACATAACCAGTCAAACCTGGGAGTTGATGTATTCCTGGATATGCCTGTCAATAAAAAGAAAGGTACTGCAGTGAGTGTATACAGTGTGTTTTACAAATATAACTTCGGGCCAAATTATCTTCGTAATATTGGAATACTCAACCTGCATGCGAATACGCAGCCTGTTTCGGCCAAGCCGGACGCCAGCTGGGCGGGTGGTGGTAACCTGCAGCCAACAATTGGTACAGGAAGTATTTGGTACACACAGGCAGGTTACCTGTTGCCCAAATTAAAAAACGGTACTGCTTTTATGCCATACGCAGCATTTACATACAAAAACTTTGACCGTATCGGGAAAGCTTCCGGGCAGTTTGACCTTGGCATGAATTATCTCCTCAGCGGCCATAATGCAAAAATTACTTTGCAGTATAGCAGCAGGCCTGTGTATAAAAATATAAACGGCAATCCCGAAAGAAATGGCAGCAAAGGCGAGTTGGTATTGCAAACACATATTTTCCTCTAATAATCACCACAAAAAAATTTACTCATGACTCAAAATAGTTCAAAAGGGATGGGCTTCATCATTGGGGCTTCCTCTGTAGGCACCTTGATAGAATGGTATGACTTCTACATATTCGGGATGCTTGCCACCATCATTTCAAAACAATTTTTTCCGGAAGACTCTGGTACTTCGGCCCTGTTAAGTACCCTCGCCATTTTTGCAGCGGGTTTTATCGTACGTCCTTTTGGCGCCCTTGTATTTGGTCGGTTGGGTGATCTCATTGGACGCAAATACACTTTTTTACTTACGCTCATATTGATGGGTGGTTCCACATTTGCCATTGGGTTGGTACCCGGTTTTAAAAGCATCGGCTGGGCAGCGCCCATACTTGTATTGATCCTTCGCCTTGTACAAGGTCTTGCTTTGGGCGGTGAATACGGTGGTGCCGCTACTTACGTTGCCGAACATGCGCCGGCAGAGAGACGTGGTTACTGGACAAGCTGGATACAAACCACGGCAACACTCGGATTATTTCTGGCCCTGGGCATCATCATCCTTATCCGCCAGGGACAGGGCGTTGAAAAATTTTCGAGCGAATGGGGCGGATGGCGCTATCCTTTCTGGATCTCCCTGTTACTGGTGATCGTTTCGATCGTTATC
>JAKQJG010000108.1 GCA_029561305.1 Bacteroidota bacterium
GAAAAACTGTTGCTTGAAAACATGGTGAAGAATTTTGATTATCTCATTACCAGGTTTGGTCATATACCCAATGGTAACCGTTCCTACTATTTAAGCCGCAGCCAGCCGCCATTTTTTTGCATGATGGTGGAAATGCTGGCAGGCATTAAGGGTAACAGTGTGTATAAAAAATACCTGCCTTCTATGCTGAAAGAATATGCCTACTGGATGGCGGGCGCAGATACCCTTAAAAAAGGAGCAGCTGTAAGGCACATAATAAAACTGGATGATGGCAGTATACTTAACCGTTATTGGGATGAGAATTACATACCAAGACAGGAGAGTTATAAACAGGACACAGAAACAGCAGATACAGCAGCACTGGAACTGGCCATGGTAATAAAAGTGGCATCTGAAGAACAATTGAAAGAAATATTAGACAGGCGCCGCAATGAAACTTATAGAGACCTCCGGGCTGCTGCAGAGAGTGGATGGGATTTTAGCAGCCGCTGGTTTACTGATCCGGCTAAATTATCTTCAGTACAAACAACAAAAATTATTCCCGTTGATCTCAACTGTTTATTGTATCAACTCGAAACAACGATTGCAAAAGCGCTTAAACAAAACAGGAAAACAAAGCAGGCTTTACAATACACCCGCAAAGCAAGTGCAAGGAAAAAAGCCATCCTCCAATATTGCTGGAATGCTGAGAAAGGATTTTTCTTTGATTATAATTATGTGATGAACCAGCAGTCAGACATTATAACAGCGGCGGGTATCTTTCCTTTGTTTGTAAAAATTGCCACCCCAGCACAGGCGGTTGCTGTTGCAAAAACGATTGAATCAACTTTACTAAAAGATGGTGGCATTGTTACCACTACTAACACTACCGGTCAGCAATGGGATGCACCCAATGGCTGGGCGCCCTTACAGTGGATAGCTGTAAATGGCTTTAAAAATTATAACCGTATTACACTGGCCAAAACAATTGCCCTGCGGTGGTTATCGCTTACAGAAAAAGTGTATGCCAATACTGGTAAATTAATGGAGAAATACAATGTAGAGGACCTTTCAAAAGAAGCCGGTGGTGGCGAGTATCCTGCACAGGATGGATTTGGCTGGACGAATGGGGTGTATTTGGGGTTGAAAAAAATATTTCCCGGAAATTGAAGCAGTAGTATATACCCGGAATGAAATACGGCGTCATGCAAGAATACACTTACATTGATTTAATCAAAGAGTAAAAATAATGCAGTCCCAATCGCTTGTAAAGCACCTGCATTTATCTTTCCATTGAAGCAGGTTGTCTTTCGCCCTACGTCATACGCCGTCAAACATTCGACATTTTTTTCATCTTCATCTACAACAACATCATTTGTCTGTTCGGCAAATTTTTGTGTAAGCCTGCCTTCCACCCGTTCCTTGGTTTTAATTTCCATTTTATTCCTAGTAGTAAATTTTAGTTCCTGCTTTAACTTCATAAAATATAATACCAACAGGTATCCGTATAGCCTGCACATTTACCCCATTTTAGGTTTTTTTTCGCAGCCCGTGTTGTTCATTCCTTTACAGGCCTATTGGAAAAAAACAAGGCCTGCTTGCGCAGGCCCTGTGTTAACCAGTTAGAAGAGGCGTTTATTTGATATGCAGTTTTAAAATTTCATTGTTTGATGTACACTGTATCATAACAAAATAAGTTCCAGGTAAGTAGTTGGTAACATCGAATGAATAAAAGTTAAGTCCTTCTGCAGCATTCATTGTTTTCTTTGTTACTATCCTGCCCGTAACATCTGCTATACTGAATGTATAAGCTCCGGCAACAATCGCATTAAACCGTACTGTCGCTTTTTCTGTGGCAGGGTTTGGATACACAGCAGCAACTTTCGGCATAGAGGACTCTTCTATACCTGAAGAACAACCGATGGTAAGATATTTACTGCTGGCTGCAGAACTGCCGCAGGCACTAACTGCTTTTACAGTTACATTTCCACTGATGGCCCCAACATTTACCCAAATGATTCTTCCGGTTGCCGAACCTACAAAACTTGCGCCGGCAGGAATCGTCCATATATACGATGTGGCGCCGCTTACCGCACTTACCGAGAATCCCCTTGTGATATTGGGACAACTTGAATTGGGGCCAGAGATCGTTCCGGGTGTTGCCAACGTACTTTTATTGATAATGATGGAAGCAGGTGAACTGTTCCCGCAATTGTTAGCCGCCCTCACGCTCAATACCGAGCCTGAAACGAAACTGCTTCCGAAACTTAGTTGTATGCTGTTGCTGTTTTGCCCGGTCACAATTGTAGTCCCTGCCGGCACCGTCCAGGAATACGTGAGCCCACTTACTAACGGTGTAGTGTAGGTTCTTGTATTGCCGGTGCATACTGTTGATGAACCTCCGCTTACAGTGATTCCACCCGGCGCAGCAGGTAAGGGGCTGGTGGCTACAGCAACTGTTCTTGCAGTGCTGCTTCCACAACCATTTGTTGCCACAACAGTAATATTTCCTGCGGAAGCACCTGCGGTAACTGTGATGCTGTTAGTAGATGAAGTACCTGTCCAGCCTTGTGGCAACGTCCAGTTATACAATGCAGCACCTGCAACGGCAGCAATAGAATAGGTTTGTGATGAGCCTGCACATACATTGCTGTTACCTGCAACAGCGCCGGGTTGTGGAGGAGCAGCAGATGTAATAGTCAATGTAAGGGACAGGGCCGCACTTTGCCCGCAGCCATTGTTTGTTTTCACTGTTAATTGTCCGCCAGTAGAACCGGCAGTTACAGTAATCGAATTCGTAGATGAAGTTCCCGTCCAGCCGGAGGGCAAGGTCCATAAATAGGATGTTGCCCCTGCAACTGCAACAGCTGTGTAGGTTTGTGTGGTAGCCGGGCATACTGCTGTATTGCCAGTTATTGATACAGGCGTTGCAGGAGTGGATGAACTGGTAACTGCCAATGTTCTTGCGGTACTGTTACCGCAACTGTTGTTGGCAGTAACAGCAATATTTCCATTGCTTGTACCTGCTGTAACTGTAATAGTGTTCGTTGTGGAAGTGCCTGACCATCCCGTTGGTAATACCCAGGTATAGGAAGTGGCGCCTGCCACAGTAGTAACAGTATAGGTTTGAGAACTGCCTGAACATACGCTATTGGTCCCCGTTATGGTGCCGGGTTGTATAGGTACTGTACAGGTAGTGCAGGCAACCAGGCAGGAAGCTGCATTAATGGTATTGATCATTCTCTCTGCTGGCAGTGGGCCAAAGCCCAGGCCGAAATTGATGCCAACGCCCGACAGCAAATGACAATAGCTCATGATGGTTCCCCTGGTTGGCAGGGGAGAAGGCACAGCACAGCTGCCGGAAGAGTATCCTGCAGCATCACCGCAGCCATCGATCTTTGTATTATTGCCATTCCACACACAGTCATGGGTATGTTGTGAGCCCAGCAAGTGGCCTTGTTCATGTGAGATGCATTCCACCGTCCATGAATAAGTGGGCACATTTTGATATGAAGCTGATATGCCGGAATAAGCCATCCTGTATTTATTTGTTTTGCAGGCGCCGTTGATCCACGCAATGCCGCCGCCACCTTTCATACCGATCAGGTGTGCAAGGTCCCCGTCAAAGGTGGTTCTGTAATTACCAAATTGAGTCAGGTAACCACTTGTGCTGTTGCCCGTATAAGGATCTTCTGTTGTCCATACAAACAGGGTTTTCAACTGCATCGTCATCCCGTCGTTTGCATACAAGGTGGCCATTTGATTAAATACAGCCTGCATATAAGCGTTTACAGCTGCAAGGCTGCCTTTATTTACAAAAAGATCGTAGTCGGTTTCCCAATACCATTTTACACATTTATTGGTAACAGCAGCCACTTCGGTTGTTCTTGCGAGGGTGGCCGGGCTTGATGGAATAGCTGTATTGGTACCGCAATCGAATGGAACCTGTTGTGTAAGATCAGCATCATTATAAATGATATGGCGCCCTTTTGCCGTACCTGATCTGCCTATTACATAATTTCCTTCCTGGGTACTTACAAAACCACTCACTTCATCATTTGCAAAACTGAGCGCTGCAAGGGAGTTGGGTTCATTGTCGATAGTTCCCCTGTAGTGTACAATATCATCCTCAGGAGAAACATTTCCCTTTTCAGTCTTGATGGTAAAGCCACTGGTTGAAATGTTCTCTTTGAACAGCAATACTTTCAGGTTACGGTTACCATTACCAGCCGGAATGTTGAAAGTAATATACCCGGGTTTTTCCTGCCGGATGGCTTCTATCCCTTCCGCTTCTATAAAGGAGTATTTTTTTACCGCAGCAATGATAGCAGGGTCTGGAGCAGCAGGGGCTATTGTTTTAAACAGAGCTGTTTCTTTTGAAAAAATACCTTGCTGCTTAAGTATAGCAATACGTTCAGCTATCATTCCTGTCCTGGAATTTGTTTGAGGAAAAGCAACTGAAAACAAAAAGGAGAAAAGGATCAATGACACAGCACGGGGCATTACAGCCATGGGAATTGGTTGTTTCATAAATGATATTGAATAATGAGTAATTATTGACTACGGCCTGTAAGATATTTTCATAAAGGGGCTTTCTTAAAGCCAGTGCAGGTTTTCAAAACCTATGCCACATTAAAAAAATGTTAATTACTTTTTCTCTCATCATACCAAGGAGGAATCAAATTCCTTTCTTAAGTACTTAATATAGCAAATGAATAAATAACGAAGGCAAACTGGAGGGTAGCAGGAAATTTCAGTAATACCGGAAGATTGGATCCATTACAAAAACCAGGGTCCCGAAACGTATGGCTTCGAACCAAAGGAACAATTACTTTACCGGCCAGATCACGAAAATATGCCTCCCGGTATCAAGTTACTTACGAGACCAATGATTCAGTAAAAGCAGGGCCGGAGCATCCACTCCGCCTTTGTATTCCTTACAGGTAAAGGGTCAGGTATATCAATCAAACATCTGCAACTAATTAATGCCTTTAAACTAAGATACGATATTGGCTGATGCAGCAGAGACGACCGGATTAAACCGCTTTTCATATGAGGTACAGTTGTTGTGTACCAACATTAAAAAGCAATTGGAATCTTATATACTAATCCTTATCATTATTGGACTGGCAGCACTTGGGATGGCCTGGATGCCTGCTTTTACAAAGGCCACCAAAATTTCCTACAGCATTGTATATGTGGCGGCGGGTGCTGTTTTATTTGCAACGGCAGGCAATTATCTTCCCTTACCCGACCCTATATCCGAAAACGCCATAACCGTACGGCTAACCGAAATGATCGTCATCATATCGCTGATGGGTTCCGGGCTTAAAATTGACCGTCCCTTTTCGTTAAAGCATTGGAGAGTACCCCTGCGCTTAATGAGCATTTCGATGATCCTTTCTATTGCTGGAGTAACGGCAATTGCTTATTACGGGCTAGGGTTTGGGCTTGCAGCAGCAGCATTGCTGGGTGCTGTGCTGGCACCCACCGATCCGGTGCTGGCAGCTGATGTTCAGGTGGGTGCTCCAATGGAAGGTGACCGTTCGCATACCAATATGGCGCTTACCGCAGAAGCAGGCATGAACGACGGCACAGCTTTCCCATTTACCTGGTTGGCCATCATGCTGGCAAACGGGGAGCTTGCTGCAGACGGTTGGGGTGGCTGGTTACAATATGAACTTTTTTATAAGCTGGCAGCTGGCGTCGCCATTGGATATTTATTGGGAAAGGCTTTAGGCTGGCTTTTCTTTAAGTTGCCCGCAGAAGTGGCAGGAGCAAAGATCCGGGATGGCTTTGTCGCCGTCTGTGCTACATTGCTTGTGTACGGAGTTACGGAGGCTGCTCACGGCTATGGATTTATCTCTGTGTTTGTTTGTGCAGTCACCATGCGGGGTATGGAACGTCATCATAAAATGCACAAAGCCCTGCACGAGTTTACTGACCAAATTGAGCGTTTGTTACTTTGTATCGTATTGTTACTTTTTGGTGGCAGCCTGGTATCAGGCTTGCTAGATGAACTGGATGGTATGCTTGTTGCGGCCGGGCTGTTTTTTGTGTTTGTGTTGCGGCCAGTTATTGGGGTGGTCAGCCTCTGGGGTACTCAGCTCCATTTTAAAGAAAAACTGGCCATTGGTTTTTTCGGTATCAAAGGAATTGGATCGTTCTATTACCTCGCATTTGCTTTGGCTCAAACCACTTTTCAAGGAACAGGAAAACTCTGGGCTTTAACTGCCTTTACGGTGCTCCTTTCTATCATTGTACATGGACTTACTGCTACCTCCATTATGAAGAAACTGGAGGTCAGGTTTAAGGAGCAAATTACACCCAGCGACCGCAAGCAGCAAGTAAATAAGTAAAACAGGTGATAGTTTTAGTAATCATGTCTGAGCATTTATTTTCTGGTATTCTTTAACCATTTGAAATTGTATCAAGGTCGGTTTCAAGCATCTC
>JAKQJG010000119.1 GCA_029561305.1 Bacteroidota bacterium
ATTTCCTGTGCCGGTCAGCAGATGATGCCGGTCTTTCAGCAATGTTCCTTTATTAAAACCCAGGTTCAAATGACTGGTATAAATGGGCAGCATGCAAAATGCATCCGACAGTTTATCTGAAACGGAGAACACGGTGGTGAGGGCATGCGTATGGTATAACAATTCATTGCTGGCCGGGTAAATACCAAGAATAAATTCTCTTGCATCTTTAAACAGGTTAATGACCTTTTTGTCTTTTAATTCTAAGAAGAAAAGAAAGTCTGGATGAATTTGTTTTGGCATTACATAAAAGTTATTGAGGGTTGTAGATTTTTATTCAGGTACACTAAATTAGGAAATTTTTTCGGCTCATGGGGGTTGTGGGTAATCAATTTATAGTTGAAATAAATGAAAATTGAAAATTGCCGGCAAGGTCCTCGGCTTTGATCATTGGCCAGGCGAAAGACGTTGCATGGAATCTTATAATTTATAGAGTGGAAAAAGGATTATGAAGACGTTGCAGTGAAGTAAAAAGGAAGTTTTTTCGGGTGATTTTACAACAAGGTTGAAGGTTACTGTATACTGTTAAGAGGGCTGTTTAGGAGGTTTTAGCTTTTGTTTGGCGGTGCCGCAATCAATTGGAGTGGGCAATCACTCTTCTATTAGCTCTTATGTTTGTATGATCAGTCAATTTTCCTGATAAATTTAGCTGGAACGCCACCCACAACAGTATTAGCCGGAACATCTTTATTCACCACTGCCCCTGCTGCCACCACCGCATTTTCACCGATGGTAACCCCGGGTAATATGGTAGCCCCTGCGCCAATCCAGGCATTTCTTTTTATAAGGATCGGTTTAAGGTCAAGCGATTTTCTATGTAACGGGTCTAACGGATGATTTTCTGTAACCAGGTTTACCCTGGGGCCAATCAAAACATCATCCTCAATGGTAATACCACCCAGGTCGAGAAAGCTGCAGGCATGATTGATAAACACATTTTTACCAATGTTGGTATGTCTTCCAAAATTGGTGTAGAAAGGAATAAACACCGTGGTGCTGTTGTCAATTTGTTTCCCGGTAATTGCACTTAAGTGTTCCCGTATCTCTTCCACACTCTTAGATGCATTGAGCGCTGCAGATAGTGTAATGGTTTCAGCAATAATCTTCCACATGACTGGCAACTGTGGGTCACTGCCAGGAATGATACCACCTGCAAGCATGCGTTCAAAAATATTTATTGAGCCCTGGTCCATTTACTAAGAGGATTTAGTTCTAAAGATAATTCTATCAATACATGCATTGAAAATGCTGGGGCAACCGTCTTTTGTGTTCTTGCATTTGTTAATCAGCACCACAATTTTCCTCCAGTTTGCACTTGGCCAGTAAGGGAGCGGCTGAATTCTCTGTTATTTCCTGGTAATAGATAATATTCTCAAAAAACTTTTGTTTGATCACCATTCGCAGGTAGTATGTCTTTCCAGCTTCCACTTCCAGCTCAAGACCATTCTTTTTATTTTTTGGCATATCCCAGGTCGTTAGGTAAAATGTATAATTACCCGGTGCAATATCATGGATAGAATATCTTTTGTTGGACATTTTACAAACAACAGAGTCATTGATCTTGGCACGAAAGTTTATCAATGATCCAACAAAGCCTGTTTCTCTGATAAAATAGACTTTTGCAGTGGCTGGTTTCGCAGTATCTGCCTGCGCCAATATTGTGGAGCTAATCAGTATACCTGCTATAATGAATGCAATTGCTTTTTTCATACTGTAATTTTATAATCCGCAATCAGTTTCTTCTTTTAACGTCACAAACATTTTTTTTGCTGTGTTGTAAGTAACTTCTATCAGTGAAATGGAACCGGCAAAGTAACGGTCCACTACATCTATCACGAGGTAGTATTTTTCGCCAGCCTTCAGATTAATATCAACAGTTTGAATATTCTTTTTCTGTTTTTTACCGTCGGCCCTTGCTGAAAACTTATGTAATCCTGGCGCAAGTGTATGTGCAGAAAAGCGGTTATTGTGTACATGACAGGCAAGGCTGTCATCTATAAAAGCACTGAATGCTGTAAGCCCCATCATCCCGGATGTTCTCATAAAATAAACGGTGGCAGTTGTGGATTTGGCGCTGTCTTGTGCCAAAGCAGAAAAGGAAAGACAAATGCAGCAGATTGAAATCAGGGATTTTTTTAAATGCATAGGTGTAAAATAAAAGAAAAGTTTGGTATAAAAGAATTGCTTTGGAGGGCAATTTTGGGGGTTATTGGTTTTATTAATAACGGGTTCCTGAAAAAAGGGTTCAGGTCGTCCCAACAAAAGTCGGGATACCCCGACCCAACAAAAAATCCGCTTGTTCACACAACCGGATTCTTTAAATTTTATCTAACCGGTCTGAACAGCCGGAACTGAATTTGAGTAAAGATTTAGTTGCTCAAAGCCAAAAGAACTTACGCAGACTTCCGAAGTTTTTAAAACTTCGGAAGTCTTTTAAAAGCACCCCGACCCAAATAAAAAATCCGGCTGATCAACACAACCGGATTCTTTGAATCATATTTAGCCGGTCTGACCTGCGGTGCCGACCGTGAGAAATTATTTCTTGATCGCCTCTGCCATTGTCTTACCAATATCAGCAGGACTTGCCGCCACATGTATACCACAGGCAGCCATGATTTTCATCTTTGCTTCTGCAGTATCATCTGCACCGCCAACAATAGCTCCGGCATGGCCCATACGGCGGCCGGGAGGAGCAGTTTGACCGGCGATAAAACCAACCACTGGTTTTTTATTGCCGGTTGATTTAATGTACTCAGCCGCTTCGGCTTCCATGCCTCCACCAATTTCGCCGATCATTACAATAGCATCGGTTTCAGGATCGTTCATAAATAATTCCACTGCCTGTTTAGTAGTAGTGCCAATGATCGGGTCGCCGCCAATACCAATAGCAGTAGAAATACCCAAACCGGCTTTTGCCACCTGGTCTGCTGCTTCGTAGGTTAGCGTTCCGCTTTTTGAAACGATACCTATTCTGCCTTTCTTAAAAATGAAACCGGGCATGATGCCCACTTTACATTCATCTGCCGTTATTACGCCCGGACAGTTTGGCCCAATTAAACGGGTGCTTTTTCCAACTAAAAAGTTTTTCACTTTTACCATATCCTGTACCGGAATACCTTCGGTGATGCAAACCACTAAAGCAATGCCTGCATCCGTAGCTTCCATGATGGCGTCTGCAGCAAATGCGGGTGGCACAAATATGATACTTACGTCAGCGCCTGTAGTTTTTACTGCATCGGCTACCGTGTTGAATACTGGCTTTTCCAGGTGCATAGTGCCACCTTTGTTAGGTGTAACACCGCCAACTACATTGGTACCATACTCGATCATCTGAGTGGCGTGGAAAGTGCCTTCTGTACCGGTAAAACCCTGTACAATAATTTTGGAATCTTTATTGACTAATACTGCCATAATGTTTCATTAAGTGGCTGCAAAAATAGGGGGGATATGTGATACAAGGAAATGTATTTAGACCACAAACAACGCATACGTTGCCGGGAAGGAATTAAGCCAGGAATAACACGAATCTACACGAATATTTTTCGCAAAAGACTGCGTCCAGAACCTTTGGCATCGGACGATTTCTTGGATAGACACAGATGAGGGTTTAGCCACGCTTGCCCGCCGCCAAGGCAGGAATACACTAATTGACACGAATGCTTCACTTTCTTATTTTTTATTCTTCATTCCTTATTCGGTATTTGTTATTCATACGAGATACACTCTTTCAGTTCTTTTTCTGAATAAGCGAGACCATACTGTTTCAAAATATCATCCGGCACACCATTCCACAAGTTGGGAACATTGCCTTTGTAACCAACATCTTTTACACCGATCTCCGAAGTATAAAACCCGGTGGAAGTTAAATTTCTCATCAGGTTAAAAAAGGATACACCCTGCTTCATTCCAGGTTTTACTTTATTGGGATAAGCGATGTCGTCCACTATTTGTATACGTTGTTCGGGTGTGACCGACACAAAAGATTTTTCAAAACGCTTGAGGCTTTCCATATCAAGCCATCTCAATCCGCCTCTCATAGGCGTTTGATAATGCGGCATGTCTTTTACAATAAACTCAATAAAGTCAGGCACTTTGGCATCACTGGCGCTGCCACTTACAGCGTCTTTTGGAATGATAATATCTGCCAGCACAGTAATGGTGGCCATTTCTTCTTTGGTAAAGAACAGCTCTGCATTCAATTTTTTATTGAAAGCAATTTCTTCTTTCATCCGGTCGGCTTCCGCTTCGGATGAAGCGGGTTTTGTATCGTCAGCAGCTTTTTTATCTTCCGGTTTGCAGGCATCGATCATTACTCCTGTAGCGGCTGTGCCAATGATCAATGCTTTGATGGATTTACGTCTGTCCATAAAAAATAATTTCCCCCAAACCCCTAAAGGGGGCTTAAAGTTTTTAGGTTAGTAATAGTTTTTGTTATCCCCAAGTGTATACTTTTTACATATAAATACGCTTGCCCTGGTTCCTCCCCAACAAGTTGGGAACGGAGGGGGTTTAAATATTCTGCTTCTTCAATTGCTCCACAATGTATTCACTCGCTCTCATGCTCAGTGCCAGTATCGTCCAGGTAATATTTTTATCTGCCTGTGATACAAACTGTCCCCCATCCACATTGAACAAATTTTTACAGTCATGCGACTGGCTCCATTTATTCAGCGCCGATCTTTTAGGGTCATCACCCATTCGAACTGTGCCGGCTTCATGAATGATGTTGCCCGGATTGGCAATACCATAATTGTTTTTTTCATCATCCGTATCTCCCCAGGTAATTACCGCACCCATTTTATGCATGATCTCACGGAAAGTATCCTTCATGTGTTTTGCCTGCTTTATTTCATGCTCACTGTGTTTGGTATTAAACCGCAATACAGGAATGCCGTATTTATCCACCACATTTGGATCGATCTCGCAGTAATTTGTTTCTACAGCAATAGCCTCACCACGGCCGGCCATACCTACTTCTGCTCCATAGAAATAGCGATGGTCTTCCTTTAAAGAAGCACCATATCCGCCGGCTTCTTTTTGTTTGCCATTCACAGGAAATTTTCCATTGAGCCCTTCTATCCCAAAACCAAAACCATAGGCAGGCTGATCCATGCCACCCCAATACTCAATATGATACCCTCTTGGAAAATCCAGTTTTTTATTATCGCCCCACCAGGGTGAATACACATGCATACCACCCACACCATCTTCATTAAATCTTTTTCTTCCAAACAAAGCCGGCAACACACCACCCATTGCAGCCCCTGTACTGTCGTGCAGGTATTTGCCGATCACATTACTTGAATTGCCAATACCGTTTGGATGTTGTTTTGATCTGGAGTTGAGCATCAGCCTTGCACTTTCGCAGGCGCTGGCAGCCAGTATCACCGTTCTGCCTTTTACCTGGTATTCCTGCAGGTCATCCTTGCTTACATACGAAATACCTGTAGCGAGGCCTTCCTCATTTACCAAAACTTCTCTTGCCATCGCATTGGTCATCAAATCAACTTTGCCGGTTGCAAGGGCTGGTTTTACCAAACAGGAGGAAGACGAGAAATCAGCATACGCTTTGCAGGATCTGCCGCATTGTTTGCAATAGAAACAGGCACCCCGGTCTTTGTTGCCCGGTAATTGTTTTGTAAGAATAGATAAACGGGAGGGTATAACGGGCACGCCTGACCCAACAGCCGCTTTCTTTATAAACAGTTCATGCAGTCTTGGTTTGGGCGGCGGAAGAAATATGCCATCGGGATCGTTGGGCAATCCTTCATTTGTTCCAAACACACCCAGTAACTGGTCTATTTTATCATAATAGGGTTTGATGTCATCATAACCAATGGGCCAATTATCTCCCAGCCCGTCAATATCTTTTCTTTTAAAATCTTTAGGACCAAAGCGAAGAGAGATCCTTCCCCAGTGATTGGTTCTTCCACCCAGCATCCTGGCACGCCACCATTCCCATTTATCTCCCGCTGCGTGGGTGTATGGTTCACCATCTATCTCCCATCCCCAAAAGCTTGCATCATAATCACCAAATGGGCGAAACTTGCTGCTGGCACCACGCCTCGGAGAATCCCAGGGGTTTTTTAATTGAGATGAGTGCAGTTTTGGATCATAAAAAGGACCGGCTTCAATAATACAAACAGAAAGACCCGCATTGGCTAAAACATAAGCAGCCATACCACCTCCTGCACCTGAGCCAACGATCACCGCATCGTAAACTTTAGCTTGTTTTTTTACCTGGAGTGTATCTCCCATAGAGCAATCGTTTTATACTTTGTAAAACAAAAAATGATTTTGAAAGATAATAAAAATAATGCTGAATATATTTACAGCTGCACTACATAAAATTCCACAAACGTTTGTTGTAACAATAGTACCATCATTTGTTAAACGAAGACTATTATTGCAAAAAATTAAAAACCAAAACCGTTAATTATTAGTTATCGCCAGTAACTTACACATCCTATAGGATGTTTATTTTTAACGAAAAGAATTTGTTATATGAAAAAGAACATTGCATTGCTGACATTTTCGGCTTCCTTAATTTCATTGAATGTTGTTGCGCAAGGTGATCCCAAGGCAACCGAAGTGTGGGAACCAGAACCCAAAGTAGTTAAAACAGGCGCAGTGAATACGCCGCCATCAGACGCTGTTATTTTGTTTGACGGAAAAAACCTGAATGAATGGGAATCGGTAAAAGATACCACACAGCCAGCGGGATGGACCCTGGGTAAAGGTTTCTTCACAGTAAAAAAAGGAACAGGCAACATCCAGACAAAAAGAAAATTTCTTGATTACCAGCTGCACATAGAATGGAAAATACCACAGGTGATACATGGCGAAGGGCAGGGAAGGGGAAACAGTGGTTTATTCCTTGCCTCAACAGGCCCCGGTGATGAAGGATATGAAATGCAAATACTGGACAGTTATAACAACCGCACTTATTCAAATGGCCAGGCTACCAGTATTTACAAACAAAAAGTACCGTTGGCGAATGCCACCAAGCGCCCGGGGCTTTGGCAAACCTATGATGTTATCTGGACCGCACCCCGCTTTAACGAAGATGGCACTTTAAAGTCGCCGGCACGTGTAACTGCTTTTCACAATGGTGTATTGGTGCAGAATAATGTGGAGTTAACAGGTGCTACCAGGTACATTGGCCAGCCAGAATACAAAGCCCATGGTGCATCCGAAATAAAGCTACAGGATCATGGTGATAAAAGCGAGCCGATCAGTTTCCGGAATATCTGGATCAGGGAATTGTAAGCGTTTTAATAACGATAAAAAAATCCCGGAATATTTTTGTTCCGGGATTTTTCATTTTGTCAGGCGCTGTTACAGCTCTTTTATTTTAATGTTGCGAAACGAAACCAGGTCTCCATGGTCCTGCAACGCAATTTTACCAGAAGTGAATTTACCGAAATCAGGCATTTCATTGAATTTACTTCCTGCAATCAGTTTTTTCCAGGTTTCTCCACCCATCGTTGTAGAAACCACTTTTACTTTATTCAGCATTAGTGTGAGTCCGCCATCCTGGCAAATGATCTCTACTTCATTCCATTCTCCTGCAGGCTTTACTGTCTTTTTTGAACTGGATATCAGGTCATACAGATCTCCTGCCTGGTGTTTAATTAATTTGCCATCGGGATGTTCTTCATTGTCCACGATCTGCATCTCCGGACCGGTGAGCCAGGTGTAATCATATTTGCCATCTTCCTGCAATAAAAATATAATTCCGCTATTACCCCCTTTTGTTATTTTCCAATCCAGCTTTAAGTGAAAATTCTTGTATGTTTTTTCAGTCACCAGGTCGCCGCCACCAGAAGTTTGCCAGCCATCTTTTTTAGTAGTATCAAGAAATAATACACCTTCTTTTACTTTCCATGCTGAACCAGCTTCCTTTTTGTTGTAACTATGCCAGCCTGTGGTGGTTTCGCCATCAAACAACAATTTCCAACCTTGTGTTTTTTCTCTTGCAGAAAGTGTGTTGATCCTTTCCTGTGCAAAGCCCATCATACAAAAAAGTGTTGCGGTTACCGTTAGTAGTTTTTTCATCTGTTTATATTTATTGAATTTAGCCACATGTAATTCGCCAAAACAATACGGTGGATACCGGTTTTTTGTTATGGCTCATTTTATGTACGTTTATTTTTTAAGCATTAAAATTGCTTTCACCATTTTGGCAGCGTCTTCTGGCGACAGGGAAGCATGCGGCGTCATCTGCGCTTCTCCCCAGATGCCTTTACTGCCCTTGATCACCCTTGAAGAAAGCAATGCGATATTCTCTGGTGTGTTTTCGTATTTAGCCGCCACATCTTTATAAGCCGGGCCGGTAAAAGGTTCTTCAATTTTATGACAGGTTGTACAATCTGAACCCAGCACCAGCGCCATGCCTTCTGTGTAAGCAGGGTCTTCGGGTGCTTTTTTAACTTCTTCTTTCTCTTCCGCAGCAGCGTTATCCTTTTTTTCTCCACCACCACAGGCAGCTAACAATCCTGCTGTGGCAAAAACTACCAGTACTTTTTTCATATAACTTGTTGTTTATGGTTTGAATTAAATGCCTAATATTTTTTTATTAAAGTCTTCATTGTTTTCCGTTTGGGCAAAGTCATCAAATGCCCTTTCAGTAACCCGGATGATATGCTGTTGAATGAATGCACATCCTTCTTTAGCACCATCCTCCGGATGTTTGAGACAGCATTCCCATTCCATCACCGCCCATCCATTGTAACCGTATTGAGTCAGTTTACTAAAGATGGTTTTAAAATCCACCTGTCCGTCACCCGGACTACGGTAGCGGCCTGCCCGGTTGATCCAGCTTTGATAACCACCAAATGTACCTTGTTTTCCGGTTGAATTGAACTCTGCATCTTTAACATGAAAAGCTCTGATTCGTTCATGATAGAAATCAATATATTGTTTATAATCCAGTTGCTGTAACACAAAATGAGAGGGATCGTACAATAAACAGGCCCTTGCATGGTTGTTTACTTTTTCTAAAAACATTTCATATGTGATGCCATCAAAGAGGTCTTCGCCGGGGTGAATCTCATAGCATACATCCACACCATGCTCATCATAATAATTCAGGATCGGCATCCATCTTTTTGCCAGCTCGGTAAAACCTGTTTCCACCAAACCATTGGGCCGCTGTGGCCATGGATGGAAAGTATGCCACAATAAAGAACCGCTAAAAGTGGGCACTGCAGTCAATCCTAAATGCTGGGAAGCTTTTGCAGCATACTTCAATTGCTGCACCGCCCATTCTGTTCTTGCATTCCTGTTGTTGTGAAGCTCTTTGGGCGCAAAAGTATTAAAGAGTTCATCATAAGCAGGATGTACTGCCACGAGTTGCCCCTGCAGGTGCGTACTCAATTCTGTTATTTCTAAACCGCAGCCATTGATCAAACCTTTTAGTTCATCACAATAGGTTTTGCTCTCTGCAGCTTTTTGCAGATCGATACAGCGGCTGTCCCATGTTGGAATTTGTACACCAACAAAGCCCAAACCTTTTGCCCATTCACAAATTGTTTTTAAATTGTTGAACGGGGGCTTGTCATCCAGGAACTGAGCTAAAAAAATTCCGGGTCCTTTTATTGTTTGCATAATTACCTCATCACCCATCCTCTTCTCCTGAAGAGAGAAGAGGCGGTACATTTAATCGTTAATAAATATTTGTTCTTCCACATCAACTAAAAATCTCTAATTGTTAAGTACATCCACGCTCTAAAGATTTGTAAAAGAGATTTGAATCTTGAGCTCATTTAGTTCCCCCTTTAGGGGGCGGAGGGGGTGAAATCTGTCCACTTTTCCTTGCTCTGCCCACTCGCCACCACTGTATCAATAAAGGTCATGCCCCTGATGCCATCTTCCACACCGGGAAAATCCAACGCTTCTTTTGATGGCGTTGTACCTTCAATTTTTGCAGATAAAGTCAAGGCAAAATTGCGGTAGATGTTGGCAAATGCTTCTAAGTATCCTTCCGGGTGACCGCCAGGCGTACGGCAATTGTGTGTGGCGTAGCCCGATAACCGGTCACCATAGTTAGCGCCGGCTCTTAATATTTGCGTAGGTGCATCCAGCCATTTTACTATTAAAGTATTGGGTTCCATTTGTGCCCATTCTAAACCGCCTTTTTCTCCATACACCCTTATTTTTAGTGCATTCTCCTCACCGGCTGCAACCTGGGATGCCATCAATACACCGGCTGCACCATTCTCAAATTTTAATAATACGTTGCCGTCGTCATCCAGCAACCGGCCCGGCACCATTATATTTAAGTCTGCACATAATTTGGTGATCTTTAAACCTGTAATGTATTCTGCTAAATGAGCAGCATGTGTTCCAATATCACCCATACTGCCGGCTTTGCCACTTTTACTGGGATCGGTGCGCCAGGCTGCCTGTGCATTACCTTCCCGCTCACTCAGCTTACTCAGCCAACCTTGTGGATATTCCACCCATACTTTTCTAACGTTACCGATTACCCCATCTTTTACCATTTGCTTAGCCTGCTTTACCATGGGATAGCCGGAATAGGTGTGTGTTAAACAAAGTAAGAGGCCTGTTTGATCCACCAGCTTTTTTAATTCAACAGCTTCTGCCAGGTTAAACGTAATAGGTTTTTCTATTACCACATGAAAGCCTTTTTCCAGTGCCATTTTTGCCGGGGCAAAATGTGCAAAATTGGGAGTAACAATAGTGACAAAATCAATTCTTTCATCGGCAGGCCGTTGGCTTTCTTTCTCCAGCATTTCTTCGTAACTGAGGTATGTCCTTTCAGGGGACAGGAATAACTCTTCACCTGATTCTTTTGCCACTTCAGGTCTCACGCTGAGGGCGCCGCAAACCATTTCCACTTTGCCATCCATATTAAATGCCAGCCTGTGAATGGCACCGATAAAAGCATCTTTACCGCCGCCGATCATGCCCATGCGTAGTTTTCTTTTCATATAGCTGATTAATTATTTTTGAGGAGCGTAAATTTTCAACAAGTTTACGAATAAGATTCATTTACTGTTGTATTTTTTTGTTTTCATTAATATGTGATAATACTTTTTTATCTGATCATAACCTGCAATCGTTTGATGAGGTTTTTTTAAGCGGTTTGTAAAAAAAACGGGCAAACTTTATGCTGAGATGAAATAAAAATCTACATTTAGAATCTCTATTGCTAACGATTATCAACGCAAACCACCATCGCTGTATGAAAAGCACCGTTCGTTTCCAGTTAAGTGTAATGATGTTTCTTAACTTTTTTATTTGGGGGGGCTGGTTTGTTACATTGGGTACATTTCTTAACAAGAACCTGCAGGCTTCCGGTACGGAAGGAGCCAGCGTTTTTTCAACGCAGTCATGGGGAGCCATCATTGCACCGTTTATCATTGGTTTGATAGCGGACCGGTATTTTAACGCCGAAAAAATATTAGGGGTGCTGCATTTAGCCGGGGCAGTGTTAATGTACCAGATGTATGGGGCAGACAATATGTCTTCCTTTTATCCTTATGTACTCTTATACATGATCGCATACATGCCTACCCTGGCGCTGGTAAATTCTGTATCGTTTAATCAAATGACCGACCCGGAAAAGGAATTTTCTTCTATCAGGGTATTGGGTACAATTGGATGGATCGTAGCAGGCCTGGCAATCAGTTATGTTTTTCACTGGGATTCAAAAGAGAGTACAGAAGCCGGCTTGCTTAAAAATACTTTTCTGATGTCATCCATCGCATCATTGCTGCTGGGTATTTTTAGTTTTACATTGCCAAAAACACCACCTAAAAAATCCACGGGAGAAAAAGTGAGCCTGAACGAGATGCTGGGACTGAATGCTTTGAAGCTGTTAAAGGATAAGAACTTTGCCATCTTCTTTGTTTCGTCTGTTCTGATCTGCATACCACTTGCTTTTTATTATCAGAATGCCAATGCTTTTCTTTCAAACGTAGGCATGGAAAACCCAACAGGTAAAATGACCCTTGGTCAGATTTCAGAAGTATTATTTTTGCTGTTGCTGCCGGTGTTTTTTAAGAAATATGGCTTTAAAAAAACAATCCTGGTGGGTATGCTTGCCTGGGCACTGCGGTATGCTTTGTTTGCTTATGGAAACGCCGGTTCACTTAGTTTCATGCTGATCATTGGGATTGCATTGCATGGCATTTGTTATGACTTTTTCTTTGTGTCCGGTCAGATATATACCAATGCAAGAGCAGGTGAAAAATATAAGAGCGCTGCACAGGGTTTGATCACCCTTGCTACCTATGGCGTGGGTATGCTGATTGGTTTTTGGGTGGCTGGTTTGATCACCGACCATTATAAATCTGCAGACGGTGTATTTGATTACAAAATGATATGGCTGATACCATCAGGAATTGCGCTGGCCGTATTTTTAATTTTTGCTGCTGCATTTAAAGATGAAAAGAAAGGGGCAGGTGTGCAGGTTTGATATTGAATTATAAAATAATAAAACAGCGGCAACGCAATAAATGCAAAGAAGAAACCTCATAAAATCATTGGCTGTATCTGCAGCAGCAGTTGCTTCCGGAAATGCAATGGCAGCCTGTAATATTGGCGCTGATGAAAACAACATGAAAGGAAGGATCAATCACTCCGTATGCTGGTGGACATACAATTTTATGCCGCTGGAAGATTTGTGCAAGGCAGTAAAACAAATTGGTTTTTCTGCCATCGACCTGTTGGCACCAAAGGAATGGCCTGTGGCACAGGCATATGGTATTCATAGCAGCATGTGTTATATCAATGGTACGGTAAGCCTCACAGAAGGATTCAACGACCCCAAATTTCATAACCACCTGGTAAAAGATTATTTGGAAGTGATGCCGCTGATGGTGAAAGCAGGTTATAAAAACCTGATCTGCTTCAGTGGTAACCGTAACGGGATGGATGATGAAACAGGAATGAAGAACTGCATCACAGGGTTGAAAAAGATCATGCCCATGGCAGAAAAGAATGGGATCATTATACAGATGGAATTGTTCAATAGTAAAAAAGATCATCCGGATTATATGGCCGACAAAAGTGCCTGGGGAGTGGAATTGTGCAAGCGGCTTGGTTCAGAAAATTTTAAACTGTTGTACGATATTTATCACATGCAGGTAAACGAAGGCGATGTGATACAAACGATAAAGGACAACCATCAATACTTTGGGCATTATCATACTGCCGGTGTACCCGGTCGAAATGAGATCAATGAAACCCAGGAACTGTATTATCCTGCAATCATGAAAGCAATAGCAGCAACAGGATACAAAGGATATGTGGCACAGGAATTTATTGCCACAGGAAAAACGAATGAGGAGAAAGTGGCGGCATTAAAAGATGCCATCATGCGGTGCGATATATAATAGGGATTAAAGAGTAAAGTATAATGGCGATTGCTATGATTAGATGATTGATATGATTATAAGTAGTCAAAATCATTCTGCAAATTTGAAATGGTATTAACTTAAAATGAACAACTAATCATACCAATCATACCAATCAGTTATTAATCATCATTAAAAGAAAAATAAACATTCACTAAATCATACTTATCACATGCCTGAAAACAATGTATATGATGCCATCGTAATTGGCTCTGGTATCAGTGGCGGTTGGGCCGCTAAGGAATTAACTGAAAAAGGAATGAAAACTTTAATGCTCGAAAGAGGGCGACCCATAGAACACAAATCCGGTTATGTAAACGCCATGAAAGATGTGTGGGATTTTCCGCATCGTGATAATGCCACGCAGCAGATGAAGGCAGACTATCCAGTACTTAAAAGAGATTATCCTTTGAATGAGTCGACTTTTGGTATGTGGGCTAATGAAAAAGAAAATCCATATACAGAGGTAAAGCGTTTTGACTGGTACCGTGGCTATCATTTAGGAGGCCGTTCACTCATGTGGGGCAGGCAGAGCTATCGCTGGAGCAAACTCGATTTTGAAGGCAATGCAAAAGAAGGTATTGCTGTTGACTGGCCAATCCGGTACGAAGATCTTGCTCCCTGGTATAGTTATGTTGAAAAATTTGCAGGCATACAGGGCAGTAAAGAGGGGCTTGATATATTACCTGATGGAGAGTTTTTACCCGCAATGGAAATGAATGCAGTGGAAAAACATGTGGCACCCAAATTAAAAGAGCATTATAAAGGCAAACGTCACATGTTTATAGGACGCAGTGCCAACATTACTGAGCCCAAACCTGAGCAGGACCGTGTAAACTGTCAGTACCGCGACCGTTGCTGGCGTGGTTGTCCTTTTGGAGCTTATTTTAGCACACAGAGCGCTACCCTGCCAGTTGCAAGAAAGACAGGCAACCTTACCCTGGAAACAAATAAAATTGTAACCAGGATATTGTATAACAAGGATACAAAGAAGGCTACCGGCGTAGAAGTGGTGGATGCAGAAACAAGCAAGACGTATACTTATAATGCAAAAATAATTTTTGTATGTGCTTCCACCTTTAACAGCACCTGGATCTTAATGAACAGCGCCACGGATGTATGGCCTGACGGTCTCGGAAGCAGCAGCGGCGAATTGGGTCATAATGTAATGGACCATCATTTAAAAAGTGGTGCAGAAGGCGTGATTGAGGGTTTTGACGATAAATATGAATATGGCAGAAGACCAACGGGCATCTATATCCCAAGATTTCAGAATGTATATGACGATAAAAGAGATTACCTCCGGGGCTTTGGCTACCAGGGTGGTGCTTATCGTGGCAGGGGCCTCGAAATTGCAGAGTTTACTTTAGGTGCCGACCTGAAAGATGCCTTGAGTGAACCAGGTCCATGGAAAATGGGTATAATGGGCTTTGGTGAAATACTGCCTTATCACGAGAACAGGATATTCCTCGACAAAACCAAAAAAGATAAATGGGGTTTGCCTGTATTGGCTTTTGATGTGGAGATGAAAGAAAATGAAGCCAAAATGCGTAAGGATATACCCGCCGAGGCACAGGCGATGCTGGAAGCAATGGGTGCAAAAAATATCCGGACATACGATTATGGTTACGCCTTTGGAATGGGTATTCATGAAATGGGTACTGCCCGTATGGGACGTGATCCTAAAACAAGTGTGCTCAATGGTAATAACCAGGTTTGGGATGCGCTGAATGTATTTGTTACTGACGGTGCCTGTATGACAAGTGCAAGCTGTGTAAACCCATCGCTAACCTATATGGCCTTAACAGCAAGAGCAGTTGATTTTGCAGTGAAGGAGGTGAAGAAGGGGAATCTGTAAAGCAGTGATTAGTTATCAGTGATAAGTTTTTTGTTACCGGTAACTGTTCACACATAACCAATAACTAATAACTAATTTATCATGGAAAGAAGAGAACTATTAAAACAAATTGCGATCCTCACGGGTGGTGCTTTTATCGGGGGAGAATTGTTTTTAACAGGATGTAAAAGCGGTGCATCCTTAGAAGCAGGTTTTACACCAACTACCATTGCATTTTTAGATGAGGTAGCAGAGACCATCATTCCAGCTACTAAAACACCCGGAGCCAAGGCGGCAAAAGTGGGTGAGTTTATGAAAGTTTTTGTTACAGACTGCTATACTAAAAATGACCAGGAAGCTTTTACAAAAGGTATCGTGCAGCTGGATGAAGCCTGTAATAAAATGCACAGCAAATCATTTATGGAATGTGATGCCAAGCAACGCCACGACCTGCTGGTAAGTCTTGAAAAAGAAGCCAAGACTTTTAATGATGGCATAGGTAAAGAAAATGAGGGCAAAAAGGACGAAGAAAGGAAATCCGTGCATTATTATACCATGATGAAACAGATCACCTTGCTTGGATTCTTTACTTCAAAAACCGGTATGACAGAAACACTCCGTCATGTACCGGTTCCGGGCAGGTACGATGGTGCTTTTCCTTATAAAAAGGGCGATAAGGCCTGGGCCGAATAATTTCAACATTAAAACATTCACTATGAACAGGAGAAAGTTTTTATTCAATACAGGAATTACAGCTGCCGGACTTGCGCTAGGTTGTGATATGAAAGCGGCTACAACAGCCAATAAACAGCATTTGATAGGCCTTCAATTATATTCTGTGAGGGATGAATTGAAAATTGGTCTGGATAAAGTTTTTGAGAAAATTGCTGCGGCTGGTTATGGCAGCGTAGAGATGTTTGGGTTTAGCGAAGAAGGGCATTTTTTTAATACTAAGCCCGCAGCAACATCAGAGTTGCTCAAAAAAAATGGCCTGGTCTCTCCAAGCGGTCACTACATGCTGGACTTGTTTAACAAAGATGGCCAGCAAACTGTTGATGCAGCGCTTGCATTAGGACATCAATATGTAACAATACCCTGGTTTCCCCCGGAACAAAGAAGTAAATTAGACGACTATAAGAAAATAGCAGACCGCATAAATAAGGCTGCGAAGTTGTGCAAGGAGAACAATCTCAAGATGGCCTATCACAATCATGAATTTGAATTTATAAAATACGAGAACGGGGTTTCAGGATATGATATTCTTATCGAGCAATGCGATAAGGACCTGGTGGACCTGGAACTGGACCTGTATTGGGTACAATATGCGAAAGAAAACCCGGTAAAGATTTTTAGTAAGGCTCCGGGCAGGTTTAAGATGTGGCATGTAAAAGATATGAGCAAGAGCGATCCTGCCACTCAAACAGAAGTAGGCTCTGGCAGTATTGATTTTACAACCATATTTAATAATGCAGAATTATCAGGTATGGAGTACTTTTTTGTAGAGCAGGAAAATCTGCCTGTTCCTGGTGATGCTAACATAAAGAAGAGTCATGATTATGTGAAAGCCAAATTAGTTCCGTTGCTGAATACTAAATGATAATATCAATTTTAAAAAGGGCTTTTAGAGGCCCTTTTTTAATTTACAAAGTTCCACTGTATACCAAACCTGAAGAGGTATCCAGGTGATATGTAATTGGGGGCAGCAAAATTACTTTTTGTAAAACCAAAGCCATTACTGAAATCAACACTGTTCAGATTCTCTGCCCTTACATAGCCAGCAAATTTTCTTATCCTGAAATGAAAAAAAGCATTGACGTCGGGGCGGTTGCTGATGCTTACATTATCCTGCGGAAAGAACTGTCCCATTACCGGTGAATAATCATACATTTTAAAAGGAGTGTAATATCTGATTTCAAGCCCGGTGCATATATACAGGTTTTTGAAGAACAGTCCTTCGTACGCCAGCCGGTTGCGTGTAAACAGCAACGGTAGTCTAATGGGTGATGAAACATCCGTGAGCTGCAGTGTTGCTTCGCTGTAAAGATTCCATCTTTTTGTCAGGGTGATCTTTTTAGAAGCGCCCGCCTGCAGTATATTGATGATCCGGCTGAATTGCGCAGTTTTATAATATCCGGTAAAATAAGAATAGTTGGTTATAAAATAATTGGCAGCAAAAAGACTTATAAAAGGATTGTCAGCCGTGGCTTTAAAAATGGTAATATTCTCTTTTGAAAGAGAAAGGTTATTGTTCAGGTTAAAAGATGAATTAGTATTGAAAATATACGAAGGACTGCGGTTGATGTTTTGAAAAGTAATACCCACATTGCCCCACCGTTTGCCAAAGTAACGGGTAAGATAGGCATACACACTGTAATCTCCGCTGTTATTGCCGGTGCTGTATAATTCACCCCGGGCTACAATATCCCATAATTTGTTTCTTGTTTTATTGCGGTATTCGCCGTGGAGTATTATGTTGTAAAAAGTTTTACTGCCCAAAGAGAATGTACCCTTTATATTTTCCAGCCGGGCACCAGCCAGTAAATACTGACCTGGGTTTTTGGTATCGGGAAACTGCAATACCGAAAAATCATTGCTGATGATCTTCCAGGAATCCTGCAATTGAAACTTCCTGTCTGCGGCGCTTACGGCGGTATCGTACCAGCGTTGGTACAATTCGTCATCGATAGTTCTGCCGCTGTTTGAAAGAACGGTATCTATATAACGGTTATAAGTACTGGTATAATTAAATGTGTGCTGAAACCTGAGTTTAGAATAGAATAGATACTCGGTAGTGGAATCATTTATTTCGACAGAATCCGTTTTGCCAAGATCATAACTCTGTCTTAAAAAGAAAGTAAAATCTTTGTTTTGGTTTCCGGTACTTACAAAACTGTTGAAGGGATTTGGATTGTAATTTTTGCTAAACGATAAATTAACGGGAATGGAGAAACGCCTGTTGTAAACAGGTGTATCAAGATAACTGTTGCTCACCATGCCGCCATTTTCGGAATTTTTGATAGAGTTATTCATTATAAAAAACTGGGCAGCATATCTTTTCCTTTTTCCCTGGTAAGTACTATACAGGCGGTAATTGTTGTGGTTGGTATTTTGGTTTACAAAAAAGCCCGGTGCATTCAGCAGGCGGTATTCAAATCCAAAATTCAGATTGGGTTTTGGACTCTGGGCATGTACAATATTGATCATCTGCTCCTTTCCTGAAGCCAGTTGATAGTTGATCTGCGTAAAAGGCTTTGTGGTTCTGAAAAACCTGGTTGTTTCCACCGTAAATTTATAAGCGTCAAAAGCATGAAATCCGGGATCGATACCAGTTTTTGTGTTGGGTGAAAAAATTAAAGAATAGCCAGCAGCACCGCTATTGCCCAAATGCTGCCAGGTATAAGGTACCATATAGTATTTATAAAAATCATCAATGTTGCTTTCCAGGCGCAGGCTCCTGAGGGAGTCTAAAAAACGGTACGTAACAGTGATAGAATCCTTGGCATCATCCCGGTGTTCAAAACCAATACTGTCGTTCCTGGAGAAATTGGAGCTGTTGGGATTACCCTGCTGTTGCTGCCTGCTCAATACATCTGCCCCAAGCCTCCGTTCCCCTTCCTGCGAAAAGGCCCATTGAGATATCATTGCCAGTAAAAAAACGAGAAGCAGTTTATTCATCTTTGTTTGCCGTTTAAGCAGACATCTGCTTTGAAAGATATGCTGCAAAAAAGAGCGCCAAAGGTAAGTGAAGATACTGTTAAGCTGTATTTAAAAGGAGGATGGCCCGTTTTCGCCGATCGCCTGAGGAATGATCCTTTTTTGCTGACAACGTTTCCGTGAATAGCCCCCTTAAAAAACGGCACCCACTTTATTTACTAAATACAGTTCCCTATCTTCGCCACACAAAATTTTTATACCATGAATCTTCACGAATACCAGGCCAAGGAATTATTAAAAAAATACAATGTTCCCGTGCAGGAAGGCATTGCCTGTAATACGGCAAACGAGGCCGAAGAAGCCTACCGCCAGATACACACACAATACAGCAGCAAATTTGCGGTGGTAAAAGCCCAGATACACGCCGGTGGCCGTGGTAAGGGAAAAATTGAGGGTACAGAACAGCGGGGTGTGGCAGTTGGAAAAAATGCGGAAGACATCAGGAACATTGCACAAAACATATTGGGTGGTACGCTGGTGACCATTCAAACTGGCCCGGCAGGTAAACTCGTAAATAAAGTATTGGTGGCGCAGGATGTATATTATGAAGGTCCTAACCCGGTAAAAGAGTTTTATCTCTCCATTTTATTAGACCGCAGCAAAGGCCAGAATGTGGTTATGTACAGCACCGAAGGCGGGATGAATATTGAAGATGTGGCACATGACACACCGGAGAAAATTTTTAAAGAATGGGTTCACCCAGGTGGCGGCCTGCAGGGTTTCCAGGCAAGAAAGATTGCTTTTAACTTAGGATTGAGTGGTGAGGCATTTAAGAACTGCGTAAAATTTGTAACGAATTTATACAGTGCTTATGTTGGATTGGATTGCGGTATGCTGGAGATCAATCCCCTGTTTAAAACCAGCGATGAAAAGATCATTGCGGTTGATTGCAAAATGAATATTGACGACAATGCCTTGATGCGTCACCCGGATGTGGCGGCTTTAAGGGATATTACAGAAGAAGATCCTACAGAAGTGGAAGCAGGCAAATTCAACCTGAACTTTGTAAAGCTGGATGGCAATGTGGGCTGTATGGTAAATGGTGCTGGTTTGGCAATGGCCACTATGGATATGATCAAATTAAGCGGCGGCGAACCAGCCAACTTTTTGGACGTGGGTGGTACGGCCAATGCACAAACCGTAGAAGCCGGTTTCCGTATCATCTTAAAGGATCCAAAAGTAAAAGCGATACTCATCAACATCTTTGGCGGTATCGTTCGTTGCGACAGGGTGGCGCAGGGTGTGATTGATGCTTATACTTCAATTGGTAATATACAAATACCGATCATCGTTCGCCTGCAGGGCACCAATGCAGATGTGGCCAAGAAACTGATTGACGACAGCGGATTGAAAGTGCAGAGCGCCATATTGCTGAGTGAAGCAGCGGCGCTGGTGAATAAGGCAGTAGCGTAAACAATAAAAACTTTTTAGTAGATCCCATTCGAGTGATTCGGATGGGATTTTTCTATTAATAAGGTTCTCGTGATTCTCTTTGTAGTATAAATTCTACATATCGTAATTGGTTTCCAATTCTGGATTTTTCCAAAATGCGGACAATTATTCCATAGAATTGGCGTTATCTATTGGTGTTGTAACAACCACCCCGATTTTAACACCAATTGATATATGGAGCCATACAAGATTTTTATAGTGGAAGACGACCCCTGGTACGGAGAAATATTAGAGTACCATCTTTCACTGAATGAAGATTACCTGATCACCCGTTTTACTACGGGCAAAGAGTGCTTAGCCAACCTGCACAAAAAACCCGACCTCATTACCATCGACTTTTCGTTGCCTGATTTTACAGGTGATAAATTGTATGAGAAGATCCGGCAAACGGATGATTCCATCCCGGTGATCGCTATCAGCGGGCAGGAAGAAGTGGCTGTGGCAGTAAACCTCCTGAAATCGGGCGTTACTGATTATCTGGTGAAAGATGAGAACACCAAGGATATGCTCTGGAATGCGGTTATACGTATCCGCAAGATGGGCAATCTTAAAAAGGAAGTAGAACAGTTAAAAGAAGAACTGGGACAAAAATTCTCTTTTGAAAAAAGCATCAAAGGCAACAGTCCTGCATTGCAAAAAATATTTGCACTGATGGAAAAAGCCACCAAAACAAATATCAATGTTTCTATCACCGGCGAAACCGGTACCGGTAAAGAAGTAGTGAGTAAAGCCATTCACTATAACAGTGAAAGAAAGAAGAAACCATTTGTGGCAGTAAACATGGCGGCTATCCCAAAAGAACTTGTGGAAAGTGAATTGTTTGGGCACGAGAAAGGTGCATTTACAGGCGCGGTGGCAAGAAAGGCCGGCAAGTTTGAAGAAGCCAATGGCGGTACGATCTTTTTAGATGAAATAGCCGAACTCGACCTGAACCTGCAAAGTAAAATTTTAAGGGTACTGCAGGAAAGGGAAGTGATAAGGGTTGGGGGAAACGAAAGTGTAAAACTGGATATCAGGCTGATCGTGGCTACACATAAAAACCTGGCCGAAGAAGTAAAGCGGGGCAATTTCAGGGAAGATCTGTACTACCGTGTAATTGGTTTGCCGGTAGAACTGCCGCCACTGAGAGACAGGGGAAATGATGTGCTGCTGCTTGCAAAACACTTTACTGATGAGTTTGCAAAAGATAATAAACTGGGCACGGTTATCATTTCTTCAGAAGCCAAACAAAAATTAATGGGCTATCATTTCCCGGGTAATATCAGGGAACTGAAAGCGATCATGGAACTGGCTTCGGTGATGTGCAGCGATGGTGAAATAAAACCGGATGACATCACATTCAATTCTACCAAGTCGGGTGAGTTGTTTACCATGGAACAAAAAACACTAAGACAATATACCTGCGATATCATTAAGTATTACCTCAAGAAATATGAAGATGATGTAATGCTGGTGGCTGACAAACTCGACATCGGTAAATCAACCATCTATAAGATGCTGCAGCAAAAAGAAATTGTGCTGGAATGAACAGGCGAAGCAGGAAAACTTTATTATAAAACCGGCAAGTTTAAAATTCAATCCCTCCAATGCGTAAAAATGCAGGTGCTAAATGGCAGGCTCATAAACAGGCTCCGTCAACAAAAAAACAACAGCAAAAAGAACCGGCCGCCAGCAGGCAGACACTTACGGCTATCCGTAATAATAAGGCGGTGGTGGCTATAATGCCACAACCAGCAGAGACGGAAGCGGATGGTGATGACATTTCCCAACTGCAACGTATAGCCGAAAATATGCCCGGCATACTGGTTGAGTACGTTTCCGCTACGGATGGCTCACATGAATTTACTTTCCTCGGTCCCTCATTTGAAAGAATTTTTGGTGTACGGTCCAGTCATATCAGGAAGATCTCTCAGTTTGTACACCCCGATGATTTTCATGAACTGATCAATGCATTGGATAAAGCTTCAGAAACGCTGGAGCAGTTTTACATAGAATCAAGAATGATATTGCCCGGCCGCGGCCTGGTGTGGCGTTCTATGAGCTGTTCATTCAGCCATTTTACAAAAGAAGGGGGCAAAGTATTTTCCGGTCTCATGATGGATATTTCTGACAAGAAAAAGGCAGAAGAAAAATTAAATGAGTCTGAACAAAGACTGGTATCGCTGATTTCCAACCTGCAGAATGGTGTACTGGTGGAAGATGAAAACAGGCGGGTAGTATTAGCCAATAAAAAGTATTGTGAGATATTTGATATTGACATCAATCACGAAAATTTAAAAGGAAAAAACAGTGCCGAATACGTGGATGCCACAAAGGAAATGTTTAAAGATCCGGATTTCTTTGAAGAGAGGATTCTGACTTTACTGGAGTTTCAAAAGCCTGTTATGGACGAGATTTTTGAGATGGTTGACGGCAGGTTATTGAAACGTCATTACATACCGGTATGCGATAATAATATCTATAAAGGACACTTGTGGAAATACACAGATGTTACATTGGAAAAAACTGCTGAAACCACTTTAAAAATAAGGGAAGAAAAATACAGGAGCATCATCGATAATATGAATCTTGGTCTGCTGGAAGTGGATACTGAAGAAACCATCTTATTTGCCAACCATGGTTTTTGTGAAATGAGCGGCTATACGCTGGATGAATTGCTGGGGCAAAGGGCTGCACAGATCTTTGCAAAAGGGGAGAATATTGAATTAATGGAGCAGAAGAATGAAGAAAGAAAAAGAGGTACAACGGATGCCTACGAAATTGTGGTAAAAGATAAAAGAGGACAGGTAAGATGGTGGCTGGTGAGTGGTGCTCCACGTTATAACGATATGGGTGAATTGGTTGGGTCTGTTGGTATACACCTGGATATTACAGACCAGAAGCAACTGGAACTTGAGTTGACTGTTGCAAGAGAGCAAGCGGAACAGTCAACAAGAAGCAAGGAAGTTTTCCTGGCAAACATGAGTCATGAAATTCGTACGCCCATGAACGCAATATTGGGAATGAGTGGACAGTTGGCAAAAACCGGGCTCAGCAAAAAGCAAATGTTCTACCTGGATGCCATCAATGGTGCTTCTGAAAATTTATTGGTGATCATCAACGATATTCTCGATCTCTCCAAGATAGAAGCCGGCAAATTAAGTCTTGAAAAGATCGCTTTTGAACCTGGGGCCATTATTAAAAGGGCCATGCAGGCGCTTAATCACAAGGCAGAAGAAAAAGGATTGGCACTCACCAATTCAATTATAGATGAAAAAGTAAGTGATGTATTGATGGGTGATCCATACAGGCTCAACCAGATATTACTGAACATCATCAGCAACGCCGTAAAGTTTACAGAAAAAGGAGGCGTTGATGTAAAACTGGAAGTGATCAATGATGCCAGGCATAGCCAGACGGTGCAGATATCTGTTAAAGACACAGGTATCGGCATGGATGAAAAATTCAGGCAGACGCTTTTTGAGAAATTTTCGCAGGAAGATGCGTCTGTTACAAGACAGTATGGTGGTACCGGGCTGGGAATGAGTATCTGCCGGCAATTAATAGAATTAATGGATGGTGAAATAAATGTGGAAAGTGAAAAGGGATTTGGCAGTACTATTTCATTTGTAGTGACCTTTCCTAAAGGAAGTGAGGCAGACCTGCCATCGCAGGAAGTGTTTGTGGCAGCGGAGAATATGCTGGCAGGCAAAAAAATACTGGTAGTGGATGATAATGAAATGAACCGGCTGCTGGCAACAACTATTTTGGCCAACTATGCAGCCGAAACCGTGGAAGCAGGCAATGGACAGGAGTCAGTGGAATACCTGCTTGACAATGAAGTTGACTTAGTACTGATGGACATACAGATGCCCGTTATGAACGGTTTTGATGCAGCAAAGTACATCCGTAAAAACATCAGCATGGATCTGCCGATGATTGCACTTACTGCTAACGCCATTAAAGGCGATAATGAAAAATGTATTGAGGCCGGTATGGATAGTTACCTCGCAAAGCCTTTTAAAGAAGAAGCGCTGATGAAGATGATTGCGGGCATGCTCAGGATCAATGGGTCAGTAAACATGCAGAAAAAAGTGGAGTTGGTAACGGAAGAGCCTGAGCCTGTGTATTATGATATCACAGAAATAAAAACGATCAGCCGCGGCAATGAAGCCTTCATTGGAAAAATGCTGAAGATGTTTGTTGAGCAGATACCGGTATTTGTGGCAGAGATGCTGCAGAAACTGGAAGAAGGCGAACTGACAACAGTGGGTGAGATTGCACACCGCATAAAACCTACGATAGATAATATGGGCATCGTTTCTTCCAAAACCATTATTCGTGAACTGGAAAAAATGGGCAAGGCCAATGAAGATAACGGCACCATGAGCACATTGATAAAAAAAGTGGAAGCGGATGTAGCAAACGCTGTAACAGCCATCAAAAGAGATTTCAACCTGTAAACCACCGGCAATACCTAAGAAAAGCCTTTCAGCAATGAAAGGTTTTTTGTTTTTAAAGCAAACGTTAAAACAAAAAAAATAATAGGGCCGGCAGGTTACATTTTATAGCTGCTGAGTATTATAGAAAATAATACCCGGGAAAAATGTAAAACGATCAATCTATATGATGCTGAAAGGTTTTAAAAAACTATTAAAGTATACAGGATGTTTTATCCTTTTTTTTATCTCATTCGTATTGATATACCTCCTGTCGGCTTTTTGTTTGTCAAGAATTACAGTTAACAAAGAACACGATACCAATAGTGACGTTGCTATATATATTCTTACCAACGGAGTACATACAGATATCGTGGTGCCTGTAAAAAATGATGTGTTTGACTGGAGTAAAGCGGTAAAATTTGCAAATACCCGGCTGCAGGACACAGCAGGAATGCAATGGCTGGCGATGGGATGGGGCGATAAAGGTTTTTACCTTGAAACACCCACCTGGGATGACCTGACGATCACTACTGCTTTTAAAGCTGCATTTGGATTGGGCACCACGGCCATGCATACCACCTTTTACCGCAGCATGACGGAAAGCAGTTCCTGCAAAAAGATCACGATCAGTCAATGGCAATACAAAAGACTGGTTCAGTTTGTTTCTGACAGTTTTGAACATGACAGTGATGGTTACACGATTTATATCAGCACGAACGCTAATTACAATGATGCTGATGCATTTTATGAAGCAACAGGGCGCTACAGCCTTTTTAAAACCTGTAACAGTTGGGCCAATGCAGCGCTTAAAAGTTGTGGCCAAAAAGCCTGCTTATGGACAGCCTTTGATACAGGGATTTTTTTGAAGTATGAGTAGGAAAATCAAGCTGTTCTATCGGGCCAATGCGCCTGTTATTAAATTGGGGGTCATAGCAGAAATAAAAAAATCCTGACGATAACATCAGGATTTGTGCCCAAGACTGGATTCGAACCAGCACACCCTTTCGGGCGCCACCACCTCAAGGTGGTGCGTCTACCAATTTCGCCACCTGGGCATCTTCTCCCGGCAGATGGGATAGAGGGTTGCAAATATAGGCTGATTAGATAAAAATGACCAAATCATTTTTTTAAGAATGCAGCGCTAAAAGCGTTTTATGGTTGTACGTCATTCAGCTACTTCTTCAGTACGATCCTGAATGTGGTTCCTTTGCCCGGCTCGGAATTTTTCACAAACAATTCCCCTTTGTGGTACTGTTCCATAATACGTTTGGCTAAACTAAGACCAAGACCCCAGCCTCTTTTTTTTGTGGTAAAACCAGGTTTAAACACATTAGAAACATGCTGTTTACTAATGCCTTTGCCTGTATCTGTTATATCAGTAACTACCTGGGTGGTTTCATTTTTTATCGTGATACGGATGCTGCCCTTTCCTTCCATGGCGTCCAGGGCATTTTTCAGGAGATTCTCTATCACCCAATCAAACAGTGGCCCGTTGATCAGGGCTGTAATATCATTTTGCCCATCTGTATTGATACTGAAATGTACTTTTTCCGGCGCTCTTCTTTTTATGTAGTTAACCATTTCCGTTACCTGGTCCACAATATTTTTTTCTTCTAACTGGGGCGTGCTGCCTATTTTTCCAAAACGGTCACTTACCAGTTTCAACCTTTCCACATCCTTGCTCATTTCGGTCACGATTTTTTCATTGCCTTCCTTTTCTTTCAGCAATTCCACCCAGCCCTGCAGTGAAGAAAGCGGTGTGCCCAGTTGATGGGCCGTTTCTTTGGCCATGCCTGCCCATACCTGGTTCTGTGTCGATTTATTTCTTACGTTGATCGTTATAAGCATGATGATGATAAACATGGCAACGATCAGCAATTGTATCAATGGATAATACCTTACTTCCTGTAACAGTTTGGAATCGCCATAATAATATTTGTTTACCAACAGGGGTTCTTTACTTATTTCGAGGGTAATTGGATCATGCAATTGTTTAAACTCGTTTACCAGTCTTCGCAGGTATCCGGTATCTTTTTTTATTTCATTACTGTCAAGATTTAATCCCTGGCCCGAAGGATTGCCTTTCTCATCTGTTTCAATAATTGGTATATCGGTGTTATGAGAAGCAATGGTGTTTGTAAGATCAATCGCCGCCTGTTCGTTTACCACTGCCCTGGTTAATAACGATTGAACCCACACATCTACTTTTTCTCTTTCATCCCTGGCAATTTTTTTTGCAAGATAGTTAGAGTAAAAAATAGTGCCTGTTACAATGGCAATAGCAATAATGGCCAGCACAGAGCGCCATCCTAGCGTAATGGGGTTTACAAATTGACTAAACATGAATTAAAAATAAGCATTTAAACATGCAGTAATATAAAAAGCAAAAATCCAAACCGTATGTTAAATGGGAAATGATTTATGTTTGTAAAAACCAAGCGCCGCGATAAGAATGAATCAACCTCATCATTCAACTAATGGAAACCAGGATACAACTATGCCGCTGGTGGCCGTGGTCATCCTTAACTGGAACGGGAAAAAATACCTGCAGCAGTTTTTGCCGGCATTACAGGCGTCGACATATGCCAATAAAAAAATAATCGTTGCGGATAATGCCAGTACAGACGACTCCGTCAATTTTGTTTGCGCCAATTTTCCAATGGTAGAAATAATTTGCAATACCAGCAATGAAGGATTCGCCCAGGGATACAACACTGCCTTAAAAAAAGTTAAGGCAGATTATTATGTATTGTTGAACAGCGATGTGGAAATAACGGCAGGGTGGATAGAACCGGTGATAAAATTAATGGAGACTGACCAGTTGATTGGAGCATGTCAGCCGAAGATAAAAGCCTGGCATCAGCGGACACATTTTGAATATGCTGGTGCCTGTGGTGGCTGGATAGACGAATTTGGTTACCCTTTTTCAAGAGGAAGGGTATTTGATATTACGGAAGAAGATACAGGGCAGTATGATAAAGCGGTGGCTTGTTTTTGGGCCAGTGGTGCGGCATTATTTGTACGGTCTGAACTATACCACCGGTTAGGTGGGTTGGATGCTTATTTTTTTGCACACCAGGAAGAGATAGATCTTTGCTGGCGCATGCAGCTCGCTGGTTATAAAGTGTACGTGGAGCCTTCTTCTGTTGTGTATCATGTAGGTGGTGGCACGCTGCCCAAAAGCGATAACCTGAAAGTGTTTTTAAATTTCAGAAACAATCTTATCATGCTGGCTAAAAATCTGTCGCTGTCAGAAGCTTTGTGGCGTTTGCCGGTAAGGGCAGGGTTGGATGCTATCGCAGCATGGAAGGGTTTATTTACAGGAAGCCCTGGTTATTTTTTTGCAGTAGTAAAGGCGCATGTGCAGTTTGTAAAATGGTGTTTGTTTGATAAAAAGAAGTCGGTTTTCCCCGTTTCAAAAAAAGGAACGGTGAGCGGATTATATAAGGGATCGGTAATTTGGCAGCATTTTGTAAAAAAGAAAACGAAGTTTTCGGAAATAGTTCCCGGTAAATAATATTTTTTTCAATGCCAAACCTTATTTTTGCTGCCGAATAAAACAGGTACAATGGAAAAGCAATTTATAGATGAAACGCACAAGGATTTTGCCCACAACTGGGTGTCTTCTTCCCGTTTCTTATTTTTCTGCCAGATATTTTTATTGCTGGCCTTCATTTTAGGTGGTTGTTATGCTTTATCCACCCATAGCTATAAAGGTAAACCTGATGTAGCGGTGCCCGAAAGCAGCCAATACAGTCCAAAATATAAGTTATAATATTTTTTGTATTGTAAGTGCAAGACCCTTATTTTTGCACTCCCAAAAAAGAAAAGTTCTTTAAAGATTGGTTTGTGGTTGCAGGTTTAAAGTTTAAAGTTGGTTTCTCTGACTTTCAACATTAAACTTTAGACTTTTAAACTTTAAATGCGGAAGTAGCTCATTTGGTAGAGCACGACCTTGCCAAGGTCGGGGTGGCCGGTTCGAGCCCGGTCTTCCGCTCCAGATTAATCCCGACATTTGTTCGGGATTTTTTTTCGATAGTCCATACTCGGGTGGTGGAACTGGTAGACACGTCCCGATTAAAACATCGGGATTCCCAGCAACGGGAGAGACGGTTCGAAAATTTAGTTCTTTATAACAAAATATTTACTCGGGTGGTGGAACTGGTAGACACGCAGGACTTAAAATCCTGTTCCCCGCAACGGGAGTGACGGTTCGATTCCGTTCCCGAGTACAAAGCCCTGATTTATTCGGGGCTTTTGTATTTTCAATAAAGTATGTTTTACACCCGCATTTTATACTCCGAAAATGCAAACCGTATTATGTTGGACATTGCGCAGGCCTCACTCAAAGGCTTGAACGGCATAATAATAAAATGGTTCTTTCTACAAAAAGTTATACTTCCTGGCGGTTAGTTTATCATGAAACATATTCAACAAGACAGGAGGCAAACGCCCGGGAATTATTTATAAAGCGGATGGAAAGCAGGAAATTTATTGAGAAGTTAATAAATCAACGTCCTCAAAAATAATTATCGTGGTGGTCGACCTGATAGACACGTCCCGATTAAAACATCGGGATTCCCCGCAAAGGGAGTGTCCCGATTTGGAATCGGGATCCCGGGTACTTCAATAAGCCGCTACTGTAGCGGCTTTTTCTTTAGGTCTATTAGTTACTACTACTGCGGCCAATATTGAATAGGCCGGATCAGATCGCTGGATACTGATAAAGACCAAATTCCGGTGCAACACTGTACAAGCCCAGCCTCTTAACTTCAACAGCTGATTTTGGCACAAAGTTTTATCTACACCTGTCATTCATTATAATCTAAAATTTTAATCATCATGACAAACGGAAAAATTATTACAGGTGTAGCAGTCGGTGTGTTAGTTGCCCTGGTACTAATACCGAAATCAAGGAAAATGATAACCGATGCTCTTAGAGGCCTTACTGATTCTATCAATGGCTTTGCAAACAGTGCAGAAGACGTGGCAGACCAGGCGCATGATATTGCCGGCTCTGTAAAATCTGCCAGGCAGGCTATTTCCTGATGATCTCAACTGGTTTGAAAAATTTAAGGTTCGTTTATTTACGAACCTTTTTAGTTATGTAACATGCCTAATTAATATTTAACTGGATGTTGCGTAAAATCAACCTCGTCACTGCTCACATGGGGATTCCGGGAAACATTCTTTTCACTCAAGTTGATTTTTACTCCTTAAAAAAGTAAAAAAAAATGAGGTATTACAATTGTAGTTGAAGCCATAAAAATTTCTATGAAAAAAATACATGCCGGAAGTTTTACTGTGCCGGAAAATATAGAAGGCAAACCAGTTGACAATGAAAAGCGGGTTAAAAAAAAATCTGTTGAAGAAGCCGTTCACTTTTTCCATCTAGTTCATACCCGTCTTCAAAATCCGAATACATGGTACGACCTGAGTGGAGAAAAAGGAGCGTCTTTTACTATAAAAAAGCGGGTGTCATCATCGTTACCAAATATTATCGAAGTAAGAGACTTTTTGCAAGTGGATATACCCGGGCCCGGACCAAAAAATGGAGATGGATTTGATTTGGTGGAAGTGACGGAGATCGGTGAAGATTTTGATGAAACTTCAGATGAAAGTTTTGGAATTACATTGAAAGCATGTGCTAACCCGGCCCATCCGCAAATGAAGGAAACAGCACATTTCTTTAAAGGGATGGCAACATCCACTTTCATCATAAAGCGAAAAGGACAGGAAGTGCTGTGTGAATATTTCGGCAGGAATGAAGTACCTAACCTTCAGGTTGATAAACTCACTGATAAGATCCGTAACGCAGCAGCGTCTTTTGCGGCCATTGCGGGTGTTTCAGAATATCAATGGAGTTCACTGGTGGACGGACTTCTTAAAGAACAAGAAAATCAGATTACTTACACTGATCAAGCTGATAAAGCAAACGATACTGGCTTGGCCAGCATGTGATAGGTTAGTTTACACATTGTACCTGGATCGTTTATGATCTGTTGTTGTTGGTTGATTGGTATAATATTAGGATTAGCATATTAAAACTCATTTTGTTAACTATAAAGAAAGTATTCCGGAAAACATTTAAAGTACTGGCCTGGATAACAGGCAGCTTGCTTTTTTTATTACTGTTGATATATATACTCATCCAGGTACCTGCTGTGCAAAATTTTGCCCGTCAAAAATTAGTTTCTTACTTAAGCAAAAAGACCCAGTCAAGGATCGAAATAAAAAAATTATCACTGGATTTTCCAAAACGAATTGTGCTCGAAGGTGTTTATTTCGAAGATCAAAAGAAAGATACGCTGCTATATGGAGGGAATATACAGGTAGATATAGCGCTGATGAAACTGCTAAGAAGCAAAGTCGAGATCAGTTATATTGGCCTGACAGATTTTAACGCAAATATTTACCGTAACGGCCAGGATAGCTTTTTTAATTATCAATATATCATCGATGCATTTGCTACTACCGGCACTACAGCACAGGATTCAACAGGTGGAATGAAGATCAGTCTTGATAAAATAAACCTGGAAAACATCCGGGCTTCTTTTAAAGATGATAAAACCGGGCTGGATTTTTCAGGAAGGTTAGGCAAGTTCAAAACAGCCTTTAAAGAATTTGACCTCGACCAAATGAAATTTTCTTTACCGGGTATTGTACTGGAAAATGTTAGCGGACACTTTTATCAGAATAAAACTTTATTGGAAACACAACCAATGGCTGTAGTTGAAGCTGAAAGTGATGAACCATTTGATGTAAATATCTCACTTGAAAATATAGGTGTAAAAAATATTGTATTTGATTACAGGAACGATGTTTCTGTAATGGCTGCCAAATTGAACCTGGGAGAATTATCCGCTAAAGTAAAAACAATTGACCTGGCTAAATTATTTGTGCAAATGGGTTCTATAAAATTGCACAACACAACAGCAGGTATCTATTTAAGCAAATCGGAGCAGACTGTACAAGTGAAAGAAGAGATCAATAAAGAAGTAACTGCACAGGCAAATAATCCCTGGCAATTTATAATTGATAACCTGGATTTTGAAAACAACAACATTGTATTTAAAGATGATAACAAACCGGCCAGCAAGGGAATGGACTTTGCTGACTTAAAGATCAGTTCTTTAAAATTTAAAGGAAACGATTTCATTGTAACTCCCACTGCTTATTCAGGTAATATTACCACTGCAGGTTTTAACGAACAGAGTGGTTTCAATTTGCTTGAATTAAAAACTTCATTCAATTATAGCGATACCGGTGCTGCTCTTAAAAATCTTTATGTGCAGACGGATAAAACACTCATCCGGGATAACATACTTGTTAGTTATCCGTCACTTGATTCAGCAGTAAAGAATATCGGCAGCATGTATGTTGATGCCAATTTTGATAACAGTAAAATTGCGGCTAAAGATATTCTTGTGTTTGCCCCACAACTGGCAACTTATTTTAAAGGAAATGAAAATGCGGTGATCAACGCAGATGCCGGGGTGAAGGGTTACCTGAGC
>JAKQJG010000131.1 GCA_029561305.1 Bacteroidota bacterium
AAAAGTATTGACAGCCTGGCTTCCTATGCAAAATATTTTGATACGATGGTACAGGTGTATAAAAGCCAGCAACTAACGGAGATGGAGAACCTTTTTAGCAACAAGGAGTTTGGTATGGAAGAGCACCAGGACATCCTGCTCGACAAACGTAATATAAACTGGGTGGCTCAATTAAAAACCATCATGCCTAAGCAGCCTGTCTTTGTAGCGGTGGGTGCAGGGCATTTGGTAGGTAAGAATGGGTTGATCAGTTTATTGAGGAAGCAGGGGTATAAGCTGAGGCCTTTACTGAATCAATAAAATAAGCGTGAAACAGTTGATATAAAAGTTCACCTCAAAAAAGTTGAGATTTCGATATAATTATTTAGTTTCACTTTTTATCTTCTTTTACTCAAAACTAACTTCATGAAAAAATTTACCCCCCCCCAATTATGTTTAATTTTTCTTTTAACGATCCTGTGTAACAAAGTAATTGCTCAAACGAAAAACTGGTATGCCAGCAGCTCTTATGCCGGGAATAATGGTGAAAGTGATGGAACCAGGCTAAGACCTTTTACAAGCCTCCAAAAGATAAACAGTGTGGCCGAGTATGGAGATAAGGTTTTTTTAAAACGGGGCGATGTATTTTATGGCACTCTTGCACCAAAGGATGACAATATCCATATTGCCGATTATACCGATGATAACTTCCCAACCCCACCTAAAATTTCTGGTTTTATTGATATCTGGCAATTTTCATTGCATCAGGGGAATATTTACAAATGCTTCTTGGCCACACGCCCAAAAGTAATAGCCATGAATGGCAATTTACTTGAGCTTGGCCGAACACCAAATATAGAGGCACCAAATGGAGGTTATTATACTTATAATAATCCAGGAGGAACTGATATCAACCTTTATATTCAGGCAGAATCTGCCGGCCAAATTGATCATTTGGCGAAAGAAGTAGTAATAAGAACCAATAATTTTACCATTGAAGCCAAACCGATAATCCAGTTTGATGGCGATAAAATATATTATGGTGCCACCACGGGATTTAATGGCGCAAACAATTCATTCGCCCCACAGCATGGTTATGGTTACTATTTTCAAAATGGTATTAACACGCTTGACAGGCATGGCGAATGGTTTTATGATGAGGATCAGCATACTTTGTATGTTTATTTTGAAGGGCCGTTGCAAACCATACAGGTAAGTAACATTGATGTGCTCTGCGATTTTTAAAAGTATAGCAATATGAAAATCAGCAACATTGATTTTGAAGGAGCAAACCGCATGGGTATTGATATGGGGAATAACAGTGACCTGGGTGAGAATTTTAATATATCTATTGAAAATTGCCGTTTTAGTTATATGGGCGTAAGGGCAATTCATGGCCGGCATGTCCGTCAACTGAATATACAGGAATGTTCCTTTTCTAATTGCCTTTCCGGAGGGGTACAGTTTTATACTTTTTTTTACTCCGGCTGGCAGCCAAATGTAAAAGTGTACAGGTGTAATTTTAAGAATATTGCACCCTGGCCAGGTATGGCTTACAATACCGATATGGGTGATAACTGTGCTATCGCCAGTTTTGTATCTAATACCTGTGCCATTGTGGACAACACATTTGAAGATATTGGTAAAGCAGCGATCTTCTGGCAAGGCAGCTATGTGTCTATAACTGAAAACAATATTTCAAATGCTATGAAAAATTTTTCTGACTACGGCGCCATTTATACCTGGACGGATGGGACAGCCGGTTTTACAGAAAGACTTATCGAGAACAACTTAATTCATGACTGTCCGGGTAATTTTGCCGGCACACCTGCAAAGGCAGTAATTGCTAACGGAATTTATTTAGATGGCACCACAAGGGAAGTGATGGTGAGACGCAATACCATTTTTAACATGGGCAGCAGTGGCATCAGCTGCAATAACCCACGCACAGTAACACTTACGGCTAACACACTGTATGATAATCCAAATGGTATCCGGTGTGGGCATGTAGGCAATTATCTGCCAGAGGGAGAAAATATCGAAATTAAATTAATAGACAATAAAATTTATAGCAGCAGGGGCCAGGAAAATCCCACCTTGCTTAACAGTAATAATACCATGACTTCTGCTGTTTCTTTTGAAGGGGACGAAACAAACTGGCAGCAGGACCTCCAGAATATATACTGCGAAGGAAATGCTTATGGCCTTACGCACCCCCGGCCATTCTATGTAGAAGTGCCTGCTGGCAGCGGCGGCCCCTCCAGTTTTATAAGCCTGCCGAAATGGACACAGCTTGCAAATGAAACCAGCACAAGGACTTTTCCGGCAAGGGCGAATTTTATGCCGAATGGACAGGCGTATAAGATTGGAAGTAGCCCGGAGCCTATTAATCCAATTTATGATCTGATGAGTATAGCAACAATAGATATGTGGACGAATGGGGACCCGACAGTATCAAAAACCAGTGTACCCCATCCCGATGGATATAATGAAATGAAGATTGAGTTTAACACTCCTATACCAAATATCTTTGCTCCTTTTACAAAACTAATTGGAGCAACGCTTATTCCAAACAGAAAATATGTTTTCAGCTACCAGATAAGGGCAGAAGCAGGAACAAACGGGATTTGTAATTCAAGTGTGCGTATGTCGGGCTGTGGTACTGGCTGCATCTTTTATCCTACATCAGAAAATTATCGTTCTTATACCGATCAACCAATAACAGTAGAATACCTGATCTATGTACCTGTAGGTTTTACGGGGTCTCCAGTGTTTACTATTAACATAGAAAAAACTTCTGGTACCACCTATCTAAGTCATATAAAGATACAGCCTTACGAACAGGCAGATGTGCAGGTGGATGATGCCGATGATTTTGTTCACTTTGCGTATAATCCTACATGGTTAGGCAATCCTGATTTTCCTTTTATCCACGCCTTGCCCGTACAGGATTTAATGTACGAAGACGGGTTTGGCTTTAATCCAATTAATATAGTTTATTTCATGAACTCGCCAGGAGATAATTTTAGTCATATTTTATTCAGATCTGGATTAATAAACGCACGGCCTTACAGAGCTACGCCACTGCTTGCGCCAATAGAAGAAAACCTGGTTAAAATAGCAGTATATCCTAATCCTGCAACTAATACTATCACAATTGACAAACTGAACCCACTTGATAACTGGCAGCAAATAAATGTAATAAACCAGGAAGGCAAAATTGTATTGACAAAAAAGATTACCGAAGGGATTAAATATACCACACTCTCATTGGGAAATCTAAATAATGGCTTCTACACATTATGTCTGTTAAACAGCAAAGGTTATATAACAAGAAAGTTTATTAAAAAATGAATTGGCTAAAGCCTTTTTATTCAAAGGGGGCTTTAGCTTTTATAAATTATAAACACTATGAAAAAGAATTGCACTTTTAAAAAAGTAATTTTAACAGGGCTGATTTTTTGTTCTGTCTTTACGGGGTTTTCACAAAGCTTTACATTAAGCACATGGCCAACTGGCGATACAATTTCTGGAATTTATACTGATCAAGATGTTGCGGTTACCTTTAATATAGAGAATACGAACGATACCGCTTACTTGTTGACACAGGTGGAGATGATTTTTAAGTATGGAAATTATACAGGAACTATACCAACGCTTTGGTATTCGGCATCATCTCTTGGCGACAGTTCTACTATTTCTGAAACTAATGGTTGGTATAAGATTGCAACAGGGTTTCCATTGACTATTTTAGAATATAATTTTTATCCGCTTTTTCAAAACCCTAGTATAATAATACCGCCTAATACACAATATCGTTTTGCGGTACAAAGTACAATGGGGATGCGATTTGACACATATAATTGTGGGATTCCCGACTTATACACCACGTTTACTAACAATGGGATTGTATTTAAAGTGGGCAGTGCTTCATCTTCCCCTTCTGCCAATGATATAGTGGGCTGTGTAGGAATGCCGCTTATACAGCCGTTTGCATTCTTTGGCGGCCGCATCACCCTCGAGCCCGCCACCACCACCCCTGTAACCCTCCTCAACTTCACCGCCACCTACAATAACAAAGATGCCAATCTTATCAAGTGGCAAACCAGCCAGGAGATAAACAGCAGCAGCTTTACTCTGCAAAAAGCATATACATTACCACTGTTTACCAATGTGGCTACTTTACCAGCCGCAGGCAATAGCAGTACAATAAAAAACTATGATTATACTGATAAAGAAATTCAATATAAACCTACTTATTACCGCTTGCTGCAAACAGATAAGGATGGTAAAACGGCTTACAGTAAAACGGTAGTGGTAACACCGTATAGAAATGATTTTGCTATTGCTAATCTGTATCCCAACCCGGCGCACAATAATATTTCTATTGAGTATAACAGTCCCGTGGTACAAAGCACCACATTTGTTATTTGTGATGTTGCCGGCAGACAGCTATTGAAAATGGTTTTTCCATCAGTGAAAGGTTTTAATAAGAAAATTTTAAATACGGCAGCTCTTGCGAGGGGTTCGTATATTATTCAAGTAATAACTGAAGGGCAAAAAATAGAGAAGATTTTTGTGAAGGAGTAACAATTAAAAATAATTGACAGCTTTTGGGCTTGTAGTAAGGTAATTCACTCAAGAATAAAATTCCTACGAAATTTACTTCTCTTCAAGTAGTTTAAGATTGATCTGCGATACTATAATTTCAGGAGATAAAGAAATGTCTTCCACCCATGCATCCTCCGGCTCTTCCAATGCATCAAATTGCGATTGCAATAAAGCAGGAGGCATATAATGCTGCTCCCGTTGTTGCATCCGTTTGGCTATCGTGTCAAAATCTCCTTTTAAATACACCCAACGGCATTTGTTATCGATGCCTTTTACCAACCGTTGCCGGTAAATTTCTTTTAATGCAGAGCAGGTGAAGATGAGGGTACTGCTGTGTAGTTTTTCTTTTGCAAATGCATTCATGCTGTCCAGCCATGGCCTGCGGTCTTCATCTGTTAGCGGAATGCCGGCTTTCATTTTATCAATATTTTGTTGCGGATGAAAACTGTCTGCATCATAAAAAGGCCAGCCGGTTTTATCGGACAGCAATTGGCCAATGGTGGTTTTACCGGATCCGGAAACACCCATGATGATGATGAGTTGGTGGGGCATGATGATGGTTTGAATGGCAAGTTAATTGAAATGTGTGCAAACATTATTTCAACAGGTAACGTATTCCAATGTAACCTTCCCGTCCCCTAGTTGGTCCCCAGGCAAATTGGGTGTCGAAATACTGCCCAAAAGGATCTTGCCAGCCTATAATAGGTTGGTTCTGGCGAAAATTAAAGATGTTTTCTGCACCTGTGTATATCTCAAAGTTTTTGATGTTGCAGGTGAATTGAATATTTACGATCGTATAAGGTTTTGACTGGCCAGGCATTTGATATATCGCCGGATTTTTTTTGGTATCAGGTAACTCTTGCACTCCATACCAATGCGCATTCATGTCAATATGCCATTTCCTGCTTAAGGGCATAAATGATGCAGCAGTGTTTAACCGGTGTTTTGGATTAAATGGCAACACATCTTTTACTTCGTTCTTCATTTGATAGACATCCAGGAAAACATAGCCCAATTTGGCACTGAAGCGATTATAAAATGTGCCGCTTACTTCTGCCTGCAGGCCGTTTGATACAGATTTACCTGTAAAGTTTCGGATGATGGCTTTTGAAGGGTCTGAATCGTAATCAGGAAAGATTTGATTCTGGAATTTTGTCCGGTAATAATCTATTGACACATAGCCCTCCATGTTGGCGCTTTTGAATTTCTGTGTTGCGTTGAAACCAACATTAAGTGCTTTCTCAGGTTGCAATTCTTCTGCAAAAATGATGTCTCTCGAACTCACCAATAAACCAATATTTTCACTGAAAATATTGGCCGTTCTCCATCCAGTACCTGCAGATGCCCTGATGTTTAAATACTTTGTTACTTCATATTTTATCAAGGTTCTTGGAGTAAGTTCCCAATTAAACTGGTTGTGATGATCCGCCCGTATGCCGGTTATCCAGGTAATTTTTTCTGATGCAATGTGGAGTGTGTTTTCAGCAAATACACCCGGTATATTTTCAATCTTATCATACTTCCCTGCATAAGTTCTGCCCAGGCTGTTATTTGAAAAAGAAATATTCTCTGATAGATTAAGATGCCTGTAGCTGATACCGGTTTTTAATACACTGCTTTTTTTGTAACCCAATTCATATTGGAAATTTGCATAGCTGTTTGTTTGACGGGCTTTGTAATCGGTTACTCCAAAATAAGACTGCTGCTGCTGATAAAAGCCGGAAACATGCAAAGCAAACCGATGCTGGTCATTCATCCGGTAGGCCTTTTTAAACCACCATTCAGGCTGCTGAATATGTACTGCCTGCCCATAGGAATTGGTGCTGCCTTTATCCGTTTCATAATTAAAGTTTACCTGTCCCCCGATTCTTCTTTCATCTACATAGCGGATACCTATTTGCGTACTCCATCCCCATTTATTTTCATCTCCTTTTTTCCAACGGTTCGAGATCATGTATCGTGTAAGGAGTGGCAGGTCTAAAAATGTATCATCATCTTTATCCGTTCTGTTGGCAGGCTGTACCATGTGAAAAGCCACCAGGTTGCTCCACTTTTTTTTCTTAAATGCCCACAACGCATTCACGTGTTTTTCTCCAAAACTGTTAACATAGACATTCAGCAGCAACTTGTCCGCTTTATCCGGTTCTTTGGTGAGCACATTGATCTGGCCGCTGATACTTTCAAATCCCTGCAGTACAGAGTTGGCGCCTTTTGCTACCCATATGTTTTCAACCAATGGACCGGGAATACTGCTAATGCCGTAAGTGTACGTTAAGCCCTGCACCTGCGGAAAGCCATCGATCAATACCTGGTTGTAGATACCTGACAAACCCAATATTCTCAACTCTTTTGAATTGGTAATTATATTGGTTGTTTGTGGTTGCACAGATGCCTGGGTTTCAAAGCAGCCTGCCAGGTCGCAACAGGCGGCTTTCTTTAATTCCAGCGAGGTGATGACTTCTGTTTTGATTGGATTTGCTGCTATGTAAAACGGCTTTTTATTAACCTGTACAGTTATTGTTTTCAATGCATTTTTTTCGGTCAGTGATACAAAAAGAAAGGAGGTGTCTGTTACCTCCAGGGAATCTGTTTTGTACCCGGCAAAGCTAATTAATAATGTGCCAGGTGTTTTTTTAGGCAGGTTAATATTAAACTCACCCGCATTATTGGTAACAGTTCCTTTTTTGCTATTTATCCAGGTGATAGAAGCGCTTTGCAGAGGTTCCCCTGCAGCATTCGTTACTTTTCCTTTTACCTGCTGGGCAACAGCATTGAAAGGAACCATAAGCAGGATAAACGCTACCAATAATTTTTCCGTGGTAAATGTCATTATCCCTTTTTTACCTTGTATGGTCTGTCGTCCGCATCTTCGCAGCCGGGGGTATCTTCCACCACTTTGTAAATTTCTTTTTCGGTAACAACAGCAGGATCGAATGTTACTACAAAAACGCTGGTAGCAGTAGGTTTGCCGGCCTGTTTGCAGGATGTAACGCCGTTGATCTCACTGACCGCCTTTTGAATGTCTTTGCAATCAGCGCTGCA
>JAKQJG010000165.1 GCA_029561305.1 Bacteroidota bacterium
CCGTTGTATGTCACCCTAAACGAGTATTCTACTAAAATTTAACCAACATGACATTGCCGCCCGCCCCCACGCAATTTTTAGCACATTGCAAGGCGCACAAGCCTCCGACACAAAGCCAACCTTGCAAAGAGCTAAAAATACCAACGCACAGCCACCACACCCCGGCTGACGAATACCTATCATCATTAGTTCAACGCATCAGCAATAAATCTTTACTCAACACCCAAGCCCACCCACCACCCTATAAGCAGACACATACAACACAACAACATTATCATTACACTATACAAAAAAGTCATATTATAAAATAATTTTTTTTCGCAATTTTTCTCCTCTCTTTTTTACTTTTTATGTGGCACCCGTGGCAAAAGCATTTATGATGTTTTTGCAGATTAGCACCATAAACACTCCTGTTACTTACCAGATACAACCAACCAGTAATTGATGTTTGCAGCCGTACAACATCTTATTTTACTTTACTTCAAAATTATGTTTATGAAAAGACGTAATGCAATCCTTACTGGTGCAGTAGGTTTCTTTTTTATTTTCAATGCCGGGGTTTGTAATAAAGATGATGTGCCTACGCCTCCACTCCCTGCCAATAATTGCAAGGTCATTGCCATAAAAGACAACTTTACGGACATGGTAAAAGTTACTTATAATAGTAACGGAACTATTGCGACTGTGATTGTTGATGATGGAAGCGACCAGGAAACCCGTACCTACACTTACACCGGTAATACTGTAAAAGTGGTTGTAGACGCAGCTCCCAATCCTCAAACTGTAAAAACCATTACATTAAATGCTGATGACCTGCCGGTTAAAATGATTGAAGTTATTAACCTTGGTGGTGGTATTACCGAACAGATAACAACGGACTTTGAATACAATGGCAAACAGGTTATCAAAAAAACATTTATTGATGCCGCCTTAAACAATATAACAACTGTTACAAACTACACCTGGCTAAATGGTAACCTGGTAAGCGAAAGCGTAGTAGGTGGTGCAACAACAGTATATGAATATTATACAAACAGGAATTATCTATCCGGCGATTATATGTCTGTCAGGCATCTTATTATTCCTTTAGGTGTGGGCACAGGTACTAGCGATGTTTACTATCCGTTTATAGTTAATAAAAACCCGGTAAAATCAGCGATGCAGGATAATGTACAGATGCTTCTAATTGACTATGCCCTGGATGCCAATGGCAATATAAAGCAATGGTTAATGGGCGCAAACGGTGCCCCAGGCAATATGATTGTTCAGCAATGCAACTAACCCAATATCAATTTTAAAAACAAAAAAATCTAATGAAAAACAATGCAAAATTTCTTCATTTGGGTTATGTCGTTCTGTCGCTGTCTTGCAGCAAAGACAAAAGTAAATGCACATAAAAAAAATCCTTTCGCCTTGTTTCAGGGTATCTTATTTTTTTGTAAAAAAGAAAACACCGTACAGGTATAACTCCAATGGGTTATTAGTAGAAACGATCAACACTATAATTACGTACGAAACCGGCAACAACAGGGCAAACAAATATTCAAGAGAAGATGTAAGCAATACCAATGGCACTTCTACGGAATCGGTTCAATACACATACTATTAATTATAGGCTATGAAAAAAATATATTGCTGGCTTTTTATCTTTTCATTTTTCGTGGTAATTGCGCAGGCACAAAGTGTAGGCATTGGTACCAATGCACCTAAGGCAAGTGCTGCATTAGATATTATGTCATCCGACAAAGGTGTTTTATTTCCACGTATGACAACCGCAGAACGAAATGCAATTGTAAACCCTGCCGATGGTCTTCATATTTATAATACAAACAGCCGTTCTCTTGAAAGTTATGATTCCCTTTTTGGAGTGTGGGATAGATACTGCACAACCTGTAATGTATATACAGATACAATTAAAACAAATAGAACCGGTTATAATGTTCCAGATGGATTCAAAAAATATAAGATAGTTATTAACCCGGGTGTTATTGTAAGTGGTAAATACTTTGGTTTAGTTTCGGAACCTGCCATTATTATAAGGGCAGATGCAACCGCCAGTGTTGTTATTGAAAATTATGGAGGAATTTATGGCATCGGCGGCATGGGAGGAAAAGGTGGTGGCAATTCTTTAAGCAACAGTAACATTACTTGTTCTCCCATTACAGCTCAAGCCGGAACAAATGGAGGTCATGCTATAGAAATAGTACAGGTTGGCCTAAAACTTAAAATAAATAATTATGGGGTAATAGCAGGTGGCGGTGGTGGTGGTGGCGGCGGTAATTATGGCGCATCGGCAACAAGTGGTGGTGGTGGCGGTGGTGGTGGGCAGGGGGCAACTTCTTTGGGCGGAGAAGGTGGCGCTAACAGAGAAGCATACCTTATTACACTTAATGCCTGGGGTTGCAGAAATGCACTTGTACAAAACAATGCAGGTGATGGAGGCAATGGAACAATTACAATCCGTGGCGATTTTGGTACCGGCAGCACAGGCACAGGTGGTGGTAGCCGTGGCGGCTATGGAGGCACATTAGCTTCCCCCGGTCAAAACGGTTTTGGTAGCGGAGGTTCAGGAGGATCTCCAGGTAATGCATTATATAATAATAATGGCAATAACATTATTATCAATATTGGTGCAGGTGTGGTGTACGGTGTGATAGATTAAAGACTTGCATTTTACTTTTCGTAAATTTATTTTTCAGTTTTAATGCTTGATAAAAACAATCTCAATATTATTTCCCAAAATAACCACGGCTATATTAGTCAGCTTGCTGTGTCTGAATTGCAGCGCACAGCAGCAACCTTTTTTTATACATACAACAGAACAGAACGGCCTGAGCGATAACCGCATCACCTGCTTTTTTAAAGATAATGCCGGATGGATGTGGGTTGGTACAGAAAACGGGCTGAACAGGTTTGATGGCGTAAACTTTAAGATTTATAAACCCATACCAGATAAAAAGAAGACACTTTCCCATTCTTTTATTACGGCCATAGCGCAAAATGATGATGGCGATATTATTGCGGCTACCAAAAAAGGTGTAACCCGAATAAATGCTGCAAATGGTTTTACAGAAGTCATTAATTATGAGGATACTCTTTCCAAAATTAACCTTGCCGCCGAATCGGTTTGGGATGTATATCCCGATGCCGAAAAATTATGGATAGCTATTGACGCCAAACCGCTTCTTTGTTATAATACAAAAACAAAAAAAGCGCTTTACTATGATTTTAAGAAATTTTTGAGAACTAATAAAATTGAATTCACAGCACTTTATCATTCCATTTTTAAAATACTGCCCGATGGCAAAAATGGGTTGTGGCTGGCCACCACCGAAGGCATTGTTTACTTCGATAAAAACACCGGGGCATTTACGCTGATGGCTGGAATTGCATTGGATGAAATTACTTTTTTTAATTACAATGACGCTGTTCAAAAAATATACTGCGCTGATGAAAAAAACATTCTATACATTTTTGATATTGCTGAAAAAAGGCTGAATAGCATTTCACTGAACATCGCAGCAATGCGAAACAAAAAACTACGGCCCTACTTTGAAGCATCCAATGATTTTTTCATTCCTGCCCCAGGCGGTATAGCATTGACAAATGATAAAGGAAATATTACTGCTTATTTACAGGGAAGCGAAAAAGCAAATGGTTTGCTACCCGGAAAAATAAATACAATTTATAAAGACCATGATGGCATTAGCTGGGTAGGCACTGACAAGGGTATCAGTCAATTTGTGCCGCAGTTAAATGCAACCCTGTATGTTTCATTCCCAAAGAGCTTATTATTTGACCGGGAATTTTCTTTGAAAAATATTTTTTTTAATGCAGAAGGAAATGAATGGCTGGTGGCATCTTGTTTAGATAATAAAATATGGACAGTGAATAACAGTACGGCTGCTATTGCTGAATTGCCGAAGCCTGTAATGTATAAAAAATATACCTGTTACGCTTTTTTCAGCCCCCACCCCGATACATTATTTATACTTTGCAAAGGCAGCTTATTAATTTATTTATTAAAAGAAAAACGATGGAAGAAAGTAAGCCTTCCGACTCCATGGAAAGAAGCAACTATTACCTGTATGGCGATAGACAGAGCCGGAAACTACTGGCTTGGCACAAGGAGGAAAGGCCTGGTTGTTTACAACCCTACCTCAAAAAAAACATGGAGTCCATATAGCGATTTATCGGAAGCGAATATTATCCATGCACTGCAATATGATGCAATAGGCAATTGTATATGGATAGGAACTTACAGTACCGGCCTGCACCGGTACAATCTCAAAGACAGCAGTTTGCAATATATAAAAAGCAACGAAAAAAATACGGCTGCTTTTCAGACATCGCTGATAAATGATATAGCAGCAGATGGAAAAAACCTGTGGGTGGGAACTGTGGAAAGTGGACTGGCAAAATGCAACCGATTTGGCAAAGAAACCTCGGCATTGAATTATGATTTCACAAAAGGACTGCCGGATGCCAATGTAATGAGTGTGAGTGCCGGTGTTAATGGAGATGTATATTTTGGCACTTCAAAAGGGCTGGGAATAACAGACGCAGCGGGAAATTTAAAAACAGTATTAAACAAAAATGCCGGTTTCCCTTTTGCTGAATTTAAACAGTCGCTTGTTTGCACACCCGATGGCAACATAACCACAGTATATGATAATGAATTACTAAGTTTTGATCCTGCCAAACTCTTAAATCAAAATAATACGCCCATCATTATTGATGAAATTATTGTAAACGACAGCATTATTGTTTCTCCTAACCAAAATTCATTCAAGGCAACACAAAACAATATCAGCTTTACCTATGCATATCTAAATTTTATAGCCCCCGGAGCCATCGTATATTTTTACCAGTTAGAAGGCTTCGATAAAAACTGGATACCCAATGGAAACATGCATAGCGTGAGATTTTCAAACCTTCCATCCGGTAAATATATTTTTAATGTAAAGGCAAAAAAGGTTAACGGTGAATTCGACGGCATCATTGCAAAATGGACATTTACAATTCACCCCCCATTTTGGAAAACATGGTGGTTTGCAACCATAGCTGCCCTTTTATTGATTGCTTGTATTTTATTTTTCATACAGCAACGTATTAGAGCCGTAAGAAAGCAGGAAAAAGTAAAAAGAGATTACGAAAAAAAGATTGCCGAAACAGAAATGCAGGCACTAAGGGCCCAGATGAACCCACATTTCATGTTCAACAGCTTAAACAGTATCAATAATTTTATTTTAAAAAATGATGCGGAAAATGCTTCCGGTTATTTAGCCAAGTTCAGCAGGTTAATGCGACTCATATTAGACAATAGCCGCAGCGAATGGATACCATTGGAAAACGAATTAAAAGCATTAGAATTATACATTGAACTGGAAACCGTGAGGTTCGACAATGCATTTACTTACAAAATAAATATTGCACCAGCCATCAATATTCAAAAGGCAATGGTGCCTCCTATGATTATTCAGCCTTATGTTGAAAATGCCATCTGGCATGGCTTAATGCATAAAAAAAATCCCGGCGCCAGTTTAGAGGTAAATCTCACCAAAGAAAGTAATCACTTATTTATTGAAATTAAAGACAACGGAATAGGCAGAAAAGAAGCTGCTTTACTTAAAAGCAAATCTGCCACAAGGCAAAAGCCGCACGGCATGAAAATTACTGCGCAGCGAATGGACATGGTAAATAAATTGTATGATATAAACGCTACTACTGTAATTACCGACCTGCAAGATACAGAAGGAAATGCTACAGGAACAAGAATATTATTTACACTTGAATATAAATTGTATGACAGCCATAATAGTTGATGATGAAAAACATTGCCGTGAAGTATTGGCGCATTTGTTGAAAAAATATTGCAGCGATGTAAAACTACTGGCAAGTGTAGCCACCGGTACCGAAGCTCTTTCTTTGCTACAGGCAGGAAGCCCCGACCTTTTATTTCTTGACATAGAAATGCCGGGGATGAATGCTTTTGAATTACTGGAAAAACTGGAACACCCCACTTTCGAAATTATTTTTACCACAGCCTATGATGAATATGCTATAAAAGCTATTAAACACAGCGCACTCGATTATTTATTAAAACCCATAGTAAAAGAAGAATTAATAGCAACATTAAAAAAAGCCCGTGAACAAAAAGACAGCAAATCAACAGACCGTTTAGCGGCGTTGCTACAACTACTGGCAACAGGTAAAACGGGCAAACGCTTTGCTGTTCCCACACAGGAAGGTCTAATAATGATTGATGCAGATGATATACTATACTGTGAAAGCGATAGCGCCTACTGCCGTATATTTTTAAATAATGCTGCGAAGCCAGTTCTTATTTCTAAAACATTAAAAGAAGTGGAGGAGGTTTTGCACGACCAGCAATTTTGCCGGGTGCACAATAGTTACCTCGTTAATATAAAATTTGTAAAAAGCTATATACGAGGAGAGGGCGGTGAGGTAGTAATGGACAATAATATTCATGTACCAGTTTCAAGAACCAGAAAGCAGGAATTGTTAAACTGGCTGCAAAGAATATAGTTCACTATAAAACTACTTGTTCAAATTCAGTATCTGCCAGGTACAAGGCAAGATTAGGCGATACAGCTTTAGCCAACGCACCAAGTCAGGCACATTTGCAAGGCACACAAAGCTGACACACAAAAGGCAACCTTGCAAAAGAGCCTGCCTTGTTCCCACGCTTCCAGGACACACTCTGCTACGGTGGACACAGACTAAATATTTGAAGAACCGAGACGAAGGGCGAACATACAACATGGGTATTGCCAAAATGCAGGCTGACGGAAGCCGTGTTTCAACTTTTGTAATTCTGCTGGGCTGCATATCCAGCTTGACCTTATCTATTTAGCTATGTGCATATCATCAACTTTTTTATCTTTACTCAGTAGGAGTTAGCTGGGGTGGACGGATTTCTATTTCCTGCACTTCGGCAATACCTGTTCGTTGTGGGCAATTAGCAAACACTTCATAACTTCAAAACTAAAATAATGAAGACATTTTTATCTGCATGCTTTATTGTGTGCATCAGTTGTAATAGCAACTCAACAGACAAGTCTAAAATTGAGGCAAAAACCGATACCTTTATTGTGACACCAAAAAATGATGAAATTCAAAATATTGATACATCTTCAATAAAGTCACCTACTATATCAAACTTTTTGCGGGAAACGAAAACAATAGTAACGGACAATAGACCAGAGATGAAAGGTATAAAACTGATGTTTAAAATTCCATCAAGTTGGAAAGAAATGCCAAGTAATAATCCTAGTACAGCATACCATTTCTATAGTAAATTACTCAACGCTGATTTACAATTAGGCGTTTCGCCTCCAAGCAATGACGATGATATAACTGAGGAGGTAATTAGCAAACTTAAAAACATGTTCCCAGGTCTAACAAGCCAACGGAAAATAAAAGTAGCTGGTAAAAATGCTCTTGAAATGATTCATTCCCGAACAATGCGACTAGAAAATGCTACCTCATATTTAAACACTATGACGGTTGTATTTTTTCATAATACACAGTTAGTGATTTTAACTTTTGGAAATGCTAAGATAAATGAGCAAGAGAGTGCTGATAATATAAATGACCTTAGATTGCTATATCGTAATCTCATAAACA
>JAKQJG010000173.1 GCA_029561305.1 Bacteroidota bacterium
AATTGATCCGCTGCTGCAATTAGTTGGACTGGCCGGCACCGGCAGTAAAAAAGCAGGACAGTTTTCGCTCGGCATGAAACAGCGGCTAAGCATTGCCGTTGCCCTGCTCAATAGTCCTAAACTGTTGGTGCTTGATGAACCCACTAATGGTCTTGACCCGGCCGGTATTATTGAAATAAGAGAGATGCTGAAAAACATCAACCGGCAGCAGGGTACTACCATCCTGGTATCAAGTCACTTGCTGGCAGAGATCGAGAAATTAGTGACGCATGTGGGTGTGATACACAAAGGTGCGCTGTTGTTCCAGGGTACACTCGATGCACTCAAAGCAAAGCAGGAACAAAACTCGTTGATTTATTTTGATACCGGCGATGAAGTGTCTACCCTGCGTATCATCCGCGACAATCACCAGCAAGCCTACACGGAAAACGGGAAAGTGGTATTGCCCCTGCCATCAAAAGAAACTATCGCTGCCATCACCCGGCAACTGGTACAAAAAGATATAGCCGTGTATGGTGTGCAAACCGTACAACACGATCTCGAAACCATTTTTATCAACCTCACCAATAACTAATCATGACCTTCCTGCAAAGCATACAAAGCGAATGGATGAAAACAAGAAGAAGCACTGCCGCTGTATTAGTAATAACCGGCGCTCTCTTTATTCCCTCGATCATCATTTTCATGCGGTTTGTTCAAAGAGAAAAACTGGCTGCAGTCTATCAATCGGGTTCCTTCTGGCATAATCATTTCTTTAAAAACTGGCAGGTGATGGCCTTCCTGCTGTTGCCTTTGGGTGTAATACTTTGTGTAAGCCTTATTACCCAACTGGAATACCGCAATAATACCTGGAAACAACTGCATACCACACCGCAATCATTCACCAGTATTTTTTTTGCCAAGCTCACCGTGATATTGTTGATGCTGCTGCAGTTCTTTGTTCTCTTTAATATTGCCATTTACATTTCAGCAGTAGTGCCATTGTTATTTTCGACAAAAGCTGTTTATCCTTTGCAGGCCATTCCATGGAGTGATCTGTTACTGGTCAATGTAAAATTCTTTATCGCCTGTTTACCTGTACTCGCCATTCAATATTTATTAAGTCTGCGGATCAAAAACTTTATGCTGCCCCTGGGTGCAGGCATTGTGTTGCTGGTGGCTTCCACCTTCGCCATCCAGTGGGAATATGGATACATGATACCCTTTACTTATACGGGCTATACTTATATTCTCAACGCATCTGCCAATCCAGAAATCAAGATGCCGGTAAATATTTTGCTGCTGTCGTTGATCATGTTTGCAGCCTTTACTATCCTTGGCTACTGGCTTTACAGCAGTAAAAAAGATAAATGCTGACGGCTACTTTGTACATTTGAAAACACTCCACACATGAAAAAGCCGGTTATTACTTTATTGCATATTGGTTATTGGCTCGTGTATTTATTACTGTTACTGCTGGTGTTGCTTTGCCTGCAGATGGGCAGCAATCTCAGCAAACGCCCACCATTCCTCAATTGGCGCTTCGATGTATTTTTATTCGCCATGACGGTGGTGCCGGCGCTGGTGGGTTTCTATAGTTTTTATTCCATCCTCTTTACCAACTATCTTTCAAAAAAGAAATTGCTTTCTTTTTTTATCGCTGTCTTTTTATTCTCACTTACCGGTGCAGCCGTGGGTTCTGTTTGTCTTACCCTGTTGCATTGGAGCAAGGTGGGCATTGGTGTTTTTAGTGAAGGACTGGCAGGAGCTTTACCTGCATTGATCATCATGGCCATCATCAGTTTTTTAAATGGCATTGTGGGTATTGTGATGAAGGGATTTATCAGCTGGTATGGCGATATTAAACTCAAAGAAGAACTTACCGAAAAAAATCATGCTACCGAACTGGCCCTGGTAAAGTCGCAGCTGGATCCGCATTTTCTATTTAACACCATCAACAATATTGATGTGCTGATAGAAAAAGACCCTTCCACTGCTTCTTTGTATCTCAATAAACTATCCCATATCATGCGGTTTATGCTGTATGAAACCAAGACGGAAAAGATACCCCTGCAACAAGAGTTGACCTATATTGAAAAATACATTGAACTGCAGAAGATACGGAGTGCCAATCCGCAGTATGTACAATACAACACCCGTATCAGCAACCCTGCATTGTTGATCACACCTATGCTCTTTATTCCTTTTATTGAAAATGCATTTAAACATGCGCCCAACATCAAAGAAGGTAAGGTCATCAACATCCTGATAGAAACAACAAACAATACCCTCCTCTTTGAATGCGATAATATCATCAACCCCAATCAACAGCTCACCGAAGCGTACAGTGGTTTGGGTCATGGCCTGATACAAAAAAGACTGGAATTATTATATCCCGGTAAGCATACACTCCGTATCAGCAACAAGGATGAACGCTATACCGTACATTTAACCATTGAATGCGCATGACGATCACCTGCATCATAGTAGAAGATGAGCCGCTGGCCATGGAGCGCCTGCAAAACTATGTGGGCAAACTACCCTTTTTGCAATTGCAGCGTTGTTTTGATAACGGGATAGATGCCCTCGTCTATCTCAACAGCAACCCCGTACAATTATTGTTTTTGGATATCAATATGGCCGAGCTCACAGGCATACAATTACTACAGGCCAAACAAAGCAACAGCGAAGTGATCATCACCACGGCCTACCCCGACTATGCGTTGAAGAGTTTTGAACTGCGGGTGGCGGATTATCTTTTAAAACCCTACAGCTTTGAGCGCTTTTTACAGGCGGTGGAAAGGGTGCAGACCATCTTATCCGGCAAAACCACCCCGGCCAACAATTTTATTTTTGTTAAAACGGAATACCGGCTGGAGAAAATAATGCTGGAGGATATTCTGTACATCGAAGGCATGAGGGATTACCGCCGTATTGTAACCACTGGCAAAAAAATTATGACCCTGCAAACTTTTAAGGAATTTGAAGAGCAGTTGCCGCCTTCGGTTATTTGCAGGGTACACAAATCCTATATGGTAGCGGTGGCAAAGATCAATACGGTGGAAAAAGACGGCGTACGGATCGGTGGCGAATTGCTGCCCCTGTCAGACACTTACCGCAAGGCTTTTTTCCAGCTCATCAACCCGGCGCAATAATAGCGGGCAAAACCTATCTTTGCGCCCATTATGAAAGCAAGAACCGTGATACTGCTGATACTGGCCATTGTACTGGTTGACCAGGTCCTCAAAATTTATATCAAAACCAACTATTATATCAATGAACACCACAATGTGCTGGGCAGCTGGTTCCGCCTGCATTTTGTAGAAAATGAAGGGATGGCCTATGGCTGGAAATTTGGCGGCGACTGGGGCAAAAAGATCCTCACCTTATTCCGCCTGGGCGCCGTGATATTTGGTGTGTTTTATATCCGGGGCATCATCCGGAAAAAATACCATAGCGGTTTTATTTTTTGTGCAGCGCTCATCTTTGCCGGTGCCTTGGGCAACCTCATCGACAGTATGTTCTACGGTATCATCTTTACAGAAAGCATACCCGGCAGTATGGGTGTGGCGCAGATCTTTCCCGATAAAGGCTACGCCAGTTTTTTACATGGCAACGTGGTGGATATGTTGTATTTCCCCATTATCCGTGATGCGAAGTTCCCCGACTGGTTTCCTATCTGGGGCGGCGAAGATTTTGAATTCTTCCGTCCTATTTTTAATATTGCCGACATGGCTATCTCCAGCGGCATTATCGCCATTCTTGTTTTTCAAAAACGCTTTTTTAAGCACCCTGATGAAAAACAAAACAATACGGTGGAGACAAGTGCAGTGGTGAATGATGATGTGCAGGTGCAGTAGTACCTCTAGAATGGCCTCTTCCGGGAACCGCTGTTGATTTAAATTATTTGTTGAAGATAAGATTTGCTATTAGCGGCTGTGCATTTTAAAATCGGGAAGTCCCAACTTTTCAAATGCCTGTCTGGCTTTTTCAACTTTTTCTGGAAACAGCACAATATTGCTATACTTGTTCAACGATTTGTCAATACGGACAACGGGTAATTTTTTATCGTTTAATTCAAGAATGCTTTTCATAGTTCCAATTTTAGATTTTTTCCATTAATCAACAAACGCCTAATAATCTTATTGGATAAACCTGGCGCCCCATGTAAAAAAGCTTCCTGAATTATCTTGTTATCCAGTTAAATTCATACGCCAACGGTGCTTTAAAGCCGCCACGGTCGGATATTTTCCTGAACCTTGCCGGCAGCCCCATCAAATAATCCCTTGCTTTTTCCGCAGGGTCAGTAAGGCCCGTTAAGGAGGCAATATTCCAATCCTTTACCAGGCTCTCTGTTAT
>JAKQJG010000176.1 GCA_029561305.1 Bacteroidota bacterium
CTTGGTTGATACTGCACCATTGCCTGTGCCTTGCAACCTTGCGTTTGATATTGGCACCGGCACTGGCGTGCTGGCAGCCGTGCTGGCTAATCGTGGCATCACCAAAGTGGTTGCCACCGACAACTCGCACCGCGCCTTAGATTGCGCACTGTTTAACATCAACCAACTTGGCTTAAAAAACAATGTCGCGCTGGTAGAAGCCGATTTATACCCAAAAATTGATTACGGCAACGCCGATTTAATCGTCTGTAATCCGCCGTGGCTGCCTGCACATCCAAGTTCCGCGTTAGAATCAGCCGTGTACGATGAAAAAAGCAAAATGCTGAAAGGCTTTTTAAATGGCCTCAATGCACGCTTAAGCAAAACGGGTGAAGGCTGGCTGATTCTCTCTGACTTTGCCGAACACTTAGGCTTAAGAACGCGTGAAGAACTCTTGAGCTGGATTGGAAACGCAGGTTTAACAGTGATTGACAGAATCGACACCAAAGCCAAACACAGCAAAACACTCGATGCCAGCGACCCGCTACACGCAGCGCGAAAGGCTGAGGTGACTTCATTGTGGCGGTTATGTAGGTCATAAGAGTTTAAACCCATTTAACTTGTACATGAAGCAATGCTACCTCATTGATCAAAAGCGAAATACACAAAAATTTAAAATAAAATCACTTTACATCTCTTTACACTAGCAAATAAAAAGAATATTGTTTTGTTGTAAGTTATGTTGGTGTCTTAGTATTTTGCTATTTACTAAATTGAAATCAAATTGAGTTTAGACTGATTTCGTTCTAATGCTTTGATTTAATAAACTGGAGGGTATATGAAGCTTCTAAACACTTTAATTTTGGGTTTTCTAGTAAGTAACTTAGCTGCAGGTGTAGCACAAGCTGCCCCTGCCACCTTAAGTGGTATGGGTCAAATTAAATCTTGGACTGATAGCGAGACACGGCTAAACGACATGCCAGACTCGATTTGGGGTAGTAGTGATGTAGATGGCGCTAACCGCATTGGACTGTATGTAAGTTTTGCAAATGGGTTAACTGGTACGGTTACCTACAACAACATCTCCAGCCTTTGGAACACGGACAATTTTACTGGTGTAGCTTTCGAAAGTGCTACTGGCTTCTTCAGCAATGCTGGTGGGCTACATTTTCTGTTCAATACACCGGCTACTAACACTTACCCTGCCGCTTTACCAATCGCATGGGATGACTTCGTGATGGACTTTTCCTACAACTTTGATCTTGATTACAATGACCAGGATTTTGGCAACTCTGATTTCCGCGGCACGGTGGGTGGTTGGGAAACTGCAGAATTTGCTACTTACAGCAATACAGCTCCTGTCCCTGAACCCAGCTCGCTAGCCCTAATGAGTATAGGCCTAGTACTAGTGTATTTTGGCACTACTCGGCGGCAACGCAAACTAGGTTGATTTTATTAAAAAATCGGTTAAACGCCTGCTATTTTTAAATTAATCTTAAGTAACACCTGCCATGAGTGCTTAGTAAAATTAGAGCACTCTTGGCTGTGCCTGCATCCACTAAAAATCAGTACGATTTTTTACTTGGATTACATATGAACAAGTCCAGCTTCTAGTTTTTTTCACCACAAGGTTGTTTAGTGCAAACGCCGTAAATAGTCAGCGAATGATCTTGCATTTCGAAGCCAAATTTTTCTGCCGCTACTTTTTGTCTTTTTTCAATTTCGGCATCGTAAAATTCTTCCACACGGCCGCATTTAATGCAGACGATATGGTCATGATGATTGCCGCCATTGAGTTCAAACACCGCTTTACCACTCTCAAAATGGTGTCGAATCAGCAAGCCTGCTTGCTCAAACTGCGTAAGTACACGATAAACCGTTGCTAAACCCACATCCTCGCCTGCGCCTATCATCACTTTATAAATATCTTCAGCCGATAAATGGCGGTCTTTGCTGTTTTCAAACAGGCTTAAAATTTTAAGCCGCGGCAGGGTCGCTTTGAGTCCTGCGTTTTTTAAGTCAGATGGATCATGCATACGCGTGTG
>JAKQJG010000179.1 GCA_029561305.1 Bacteroidota bacterium
CGTTTATACTTCCAGCTTGCGCCGTCAACGCCCCGCACAGACGAGACAGAGTTTGGTTTATTGCTAAAAACACCAAGCGCAATGGATGCGTTCAGCGAAAACTTGAGCAAGAAGGAACAGAAGTTTGGAAACAGCGGGACACTGGCACAGGAGGTGATGACTGGGTTTGTTTACAAGAGGGGATTACTGCCAACTCCAGTTGTCAGGGATTACAAGGGAGCAAGAACATCAGAGACATTAGAGAAGGCAGGCAGATACAAAACGAACAGCTTGGTAGATTACTTCAGCCAAACTGGGAAGAGTTCCCATCTCAATCCCCAATTTGTAGCCGAGATGATGGGTTTTCCGAGCGACTGGACGGCATTACCTTTCCTAAATGGAGAGCAGAAAGTGTAAAAGCTTATGGAAACGCAATAGTTCCACAAGTTGCATTACAGATATTTAAAGCAATTCAAATTGCCGATAGGCAAAACAGGGAAGGAAATTTTTAAAAATTATGACCTTAACCAAAAACGAATACAATGGAACGAATCAGCAAGCATTATACCTACACCGTGTTAGCACAAGCGAAGCGGCGTTTTAATGTGTGCTAACTAGTTTTGTTATGACGTGAACCTCAAAAAAATGGCAACAACTACAGTAAAAAATATTAATCAAAGCCCCTTTTCGGAGTGCGTTAGGGTTAGTCCATTTTCCCACACGTCAAGCGCATACCGTTTAGGGGCTTAAATTTTTCCATAATGGCACGAGAAAAAAATACAGGTGGCAAGGAGAAGGAAGCCTTCTACTTCACACACGACTACAACGCCCGTAATGACCTAAAAATTCAGGAAATGATGATGGATATGGGTTGCGAGGGGATAGGCATTTTCTGGTGCATTGTTGAAATGCTGTACGAGAATGGCGGAAAGCTACCTTTGGCATACACGAAAAATATTGCTTGGTCGCTGCATTTAGATACAAATGAGTGTGATGTGGTGATGCAAAATTCATGCAATGTAAATGCAAATGCAATGCAAGATGATGCAAATGCATGTGCAAATGTTATGCAAAAAAAATCATGTGGCAACAAAGTCGAAAAAATCATTTTTAATTATGA
>JAKQJG010000181.1 GCA_029561305.1 Bacteroidota bacterium
ATTCTGTTCCCCTGCTGCCTTTTAAGCAACTGGATGTTGCAAGAAAGGCGGGGTGGCTCAAAACGGTATTGCTGGCATTTACCTGGATGTTTGTAACAGCTTATTTGCCTATGACAGAGCAGCGAATGCAATGGTCATGGCTGGAAATACTGATCTTAGCAAAGCGTTTTTTATTTATGCTGATGCTTTGTACCATTTTTGATAACAGGGATGTACACGTTGACAAAATAAACGGCCTGAGCAGTCTCGCAACCGACCTTGGGCCTCACCTGATGCAGTGGCTGATATTTATAGTTTTTACCTTGTTGTTTACCCTCAATTTCTTCTTTGGAGAATATGGCATCCAGGGCCACCAGGTTATCGCATTGCAACTCTCTTCCCTTGCAACGCTGATCGTTTATTTTTTCTCCCGTAAAAAACAGGGCTATTTCTTTTATTATTTTGTGGTGGATGGTATGATGATTTTGATGACGCTGCTCACCACTATCGCAAGTATTTAGTTAAATTGCAGCACGACAGCCGTAATCAACGGAAGTAAATTTTCAAAATGTAACAACGGTATAAAAAATACATTCACTATGGCAAAAGCAACAACAAAAACCACCTCAAAATCAACCAAAGCAGCAAAAAGCATCCTCACAGACAATTCTTATTCGTTTCTAAAAAATTACATCAACAACCCGTCACCGGTTGGCTTTGAGAGCAGCGGACAAAAACTCTGGCTGGAATATATCAAGCCATACACGGATACTTTTTTTACTGATCCTTATGGTACGGCTGTAGGGGTGATCAATCCAACAGCACCATTTAAAGTGGTAATTGAAGCCCATGCAGATGAGATCAGTTGGTTCATCAATTATATATCTCCCGAAGGCTTATTGTACCTAAAGCGCAATGGTGGGGTGGATCACCAGATTGCGCCATCCATGAGGGTTTTGATACATGGTAAGAAAGGGCTGGTAAAAGGTGTATTTGGCTGGCCTGCTATTCACACCCGTATTGCCAATGACGGAAAAGAAACGCAACCCAAAGTGGATAATTTGTTCCTGGACATTGGTGCATCTAACAGGAAGGAAGTGGAAGAACTGGGTGTTCATATTGGTGCGGTGGTTACCTACGAAAACGGGTACGATGAGCTGGCATATGATTACCTGATTGGCCGTGCATTTGACAACCGCATCGGTGGATTTATGATTGCTGAAGTAGCCAGGCTGCTGCAGGAGAATAAAAAGAAACTGCCTTTTGCATTATATGTGGTGAATGCAGTGCAGGAAGAGATTGGTCTTCGTGGTGCAGAGATGATCGCAAGAAGGATAAAACCGGATGTGGCTATTTGTACGGATGTAACACATGATACCACCACGCCGATGGTAAGCAAGATCATACAGGGTGAAACTGCCTGTGGCAAAGGGCCATCACTCACTTTTGGCCCGGCAGTGCACAACAAGCTGCTTGATTTTGTACAGGATGTAGCAAAGAAAAATAAGATCGATGTACAGTTGCATGCTGTTAGCCGCAGCACGGGCACAGATACAGATTCTTTTGCCTATTCCAATGATGGTTGTCCATCAGTGCTCATATCCATTCCACTTAAGTATATGCATACAACAGTGGAAATGCTGCACAAACGGGATGTTGAGAACACCATTAAACTCATTTACCAATCAGTGCTGGCACTAACGCCAAAGACTAACCTTAGTTATTTTTAATGATAAGGGGTATGTATAAAAACATACCCTTTGATTTTTTTGCATTAATAGGAAGATTTTACTGGAAATAATAGTGAAGAAAGCCTGGTGAAATGGTATTACCAAAAAAAGAGAAACCGTTTAATTAAATCTTAATCTAATGCAGGCAGCCGACAGTTTGTAAATGGCAATAGTCTGCAGGCATCCTTATCAGTGCATCAAACGGATTTACAACAAATAAAATATGCAATAGATCATACCAAGGTTAAAAGCCGAATGACAAATTACAGCACCCCATATAGAATGAGTTAACCTTTTGCAATAAGCAAACAGCAGGCTGGTTAAAAACATACCGGTCACCCATAGGGTAGCAGGTAGTGGAACGAAATGCCAGTTATTGTTGAGGTATACGATCCCGAAATGCGACAAATGTACCAGTGAAAACGCCAGGCCATCAGCCAGGGAAGCCTTCCTGCTGCCCCAGGATTGCTGAAAGCCTGTATGCACCAGGCCCCTGAAAAAAAACTCTTCGCCAATAGGGCTGAACAACATACCTGTAGCAGCCATTATGATGAACATTGTCCGCTTGTCGTTTGAACCGATTCCCGCTGGTATGTTGTAAGACCTGCCAATATAGGCATACCAGTTTTCGTTGCCACTTCCATACAATGCCTGTGCAGCATAATGCAGCAGCAAACTTGCCATCAATCCCAGGGCAAAAGCTAATAAAAGTGGATAATAATTTGATGGCTTTACCAACCCTGCTTTTTGCTGCCCTTTTTTACTTAGAAATATAAATGGCACCAATGCAGAAATAAGCATGATCGCACCAATGGAACCATAACTGCCGGTGGCATTCGCATTGAGCACAAGTATAAATCGTGGTATGCATATAAGAAGAAGAAGGAATAGCGCAAATTTCCAGTTAAGGGTGAAAAACCTGTTCCAAACAGGGCGAAGGTCGCTATAAGCCGGGGTGAGTGGCGGATCTATCGTCGCCATGCTATTTATTTTTCAATTTTATCTCAACAGCCGCATTAACTGAAGTGATATCTTTTATAAATGCTTCTTTGTTTTTGGGTGAAATAAGAACCGTGTCGTTAGCGCCAAAAACAATCTCAAGCCTGTCCAGAGATGCAGCAGGTGAACTTAACGGGTTATTGGTCTCGGAAATTTTTCGAATTGTATGAATATCAATTTCCTTATTAAACAAAAAACCGCATTTAATTTTCAGTGTGTTTCCGTGGATAGTATATTTTGTTGTGAGAAATAAATGCGTGAGCAAAAAAATAACCGGGAGAAGAATTAACAAAGCAGCCCATCTTTTTTCAACTATCACGGTTACGAATAGGATAATTCCCAAAATGAGCATGATGGGAATGGCTACTTCAGGGCCAATTTTTGATTTATGTACTTTGATGGTGTCCTGCATTATAACCCGTTGTTTATTGGCACCTGTTCTGCACTTATTACCTCCTTTTGCCAGTGTCAGGAATCTTTCTCAAATATAATCAGAAAGTAAATATTGAAGACGGGACAGGTTACTAAATATGCCTTTTGCAGCGGCTATACAAATAACACTTGTTTTCCCTTCACCAGGGTTTGAATTTCTCAAAACTGCTTCCATTAAATTTAAATGCGCCATTTTCCGGTGATCCCAGCCATAAGTCACCACGGTTGTCTTTATACATAGAAACCAAATTGACATCTTTTGAAGCCTCTTTAACAAGGTACTGAGTAAGGTGTTTTCCATCATATCTATATACGCCCTTATCCCAGGTAGTCAGCCATATATTTCCCTCGTTATCTTCTACAATATGTGAGTAATAGATATATTCATCACCACCAAAGATTTTTGCGTTTCCAATTCCGTTTAACTTTTTATACTTCAGCCGGTCGCTTGTTGCGGTTTGTTGTAAGTCAAAGCTGTAGCGATGTTTCGTATTACAGATCCAAAAGTCTCCTTCCTTATCTTCAAAAATAGAACGGATGCCGAAGCTTCCACCATCTGGCACGATGGTCAAATCTCTTTCGTACATCCATTTAATTGATTTTCCATCGAAGCGGCAGGCTCCAAAAACGGAAGTGCCGAACCACATAACGCCTTTCCGGTCTTTGTAAATTGAATAAAGCTCATAGGGACTAAAAAATGGGTTGATACCCTGGGTAAGCATTTCATCGTGAAGATAATGTTTAGGAAACTCCAGGTTATACAGTACTTTCCCGTCATAGCGATAGGGGCCGTGTTCATCTTTTTTACCTAACATATAAAACCACAGATCACCAGGTTCCAGTTTCCAGTCTTTGCTTTTTATTGCCTGTAAAGTGGTGAATTGCCTGCCATCAAATTTATTGATACCATTTAGAGTGGAAAAGTACATATTCCCCAATCGGTCTTCCTGGATCTGCCTGATGCTGTTGCTGCTGAGTCCATCTTTTGTGGTAAAATTGACGATGTTTTTTCCATCAAAGAAAAATACCCCTTCACCGTTACTTCCAAACCAATAGTTGTTTTTTTTGTCCTGGTAAATATACCATAAACGGTCTCCCAATGTTTTTACGGTATCGCCGGGTTGGGTAGTTGTGTTGATTACACTGTAATCAATTGCAGGTGAGTTTTGTCCCCGGCAGTCAGTAAATACAGTTACAATACAAAAAAAAAAAAATTGGCTGAAGTATTATTTTCATTGCAATTTATTTAAGGACTCTATTCCAGGAAACCGCACGATCTTAAGTTGTTGCTTTTGCCGTTGTATTATTTAAAAATGGTGGGGCTTTTTTCCGAAGAGCAGTTAAAGCTGCAATGAGGTCAAAAAAGGCCGAGGTTGGTTCTCTTTGATTTATAACAGGAAGGCTAAGACGCTTTTATTACAGCCCGATGCAATGCATACCCGGCAGCTACTGTTTATGTTGCCTTCATTTTATTGTTTCTTGCTTCATGCGTCAGTTCTGCCAGTCCCAGTTTTTCCAGCAGCGGAGGTACATACATGCCAAACCTGCCACGGAAGCCTTTCTTAAGTCCGTACCAGCCAGCAACAGGATTGTTATTGGAGCGCCCCCATGCTTCCACTGTGCCTTCTTTTACGGGTTTTTGTTCATCCGCACTGCCAAGTTCCATCCAGTCGCCATGATCTTTCAGCATAGCATGCAGGTCTTGTATGCAGCGGTAGTGATAGTGCAGTACGGTTTTCCCAACAGTACAAACTAAGATTTCATTCCCATCCTTTTCATCTTTGTACATAGTATACTCCGACGACAGAGGCGGTGTTTTTAGCAACCAGGGGT
>JAKQJG010000191.1 GCA_029561305.1 Bacteroidota bacterium
ATCCACCAACGTGTTTATTGAAAACGGTTTTTCCACAAATCCATCTGCGTTTACTTTCTCACAAATATTTTTGATATCTGCGTTGGCAGAAAAGATAAGGATAGGAGGGTGTGCTGCTGTGGAGATATTTTCTTTAACAAGGGCAATGGCTTTTTCACCGCCGATATCAGGTATCCATAAGTCCATCAGTATGAGATGAGGCTGACAGCTTTCTATGTCAGCTTTAATATGCTCACACTTGCTCCTGGTAACAATATTAAAACCATGTTTAGATAAAATAGCCTTGCAGAGCAACAGTATTTCTGCATCATCATCATAAATCAGGATTGTTTTTGCCATAGACGCCGGTAAATTTAATGGTCCTGCAATATATTTTTTTTACAAAGTTCTTTTGTTTTTACTGACCTGCCTAAGAAGATTCTCCTCCTTAACCAAGCGGAAGACTAAAGTAAAAAGTACTGCCTTTCCCTTCTTCACTTACTGCCCACATACTGCCCCCATGCCGCTGTACAATATTGAAAGAAAGATAAAGGCCAATTCCAAGCCCCTGGAAAAAAACAGCATGCTCCTGCACCCGGTAATACCGGTCAAATATTTTTTCAAGATGTTCTTTCGCCATGCCAATACCGTAATCAGTAACAGACACAGTCAGTTTACCATTTTTCACTTCCTGCTTCACCCACACTTTATCTGCCGAAGGCGAATACTTGATAGCGTTAGTAAGCAGGTTTACTACAACCTGCATCAGCCGGTTTCGGTCACCGTTTAGCTGTCCGTCAAAATTTCCTTCCAGCATAATGCGGTGTGTTTTTGTACTGTGCTGTATATTGTCAATGGTTTCTTGTAACAGACCGGTGAATGCAAACGGTGCCATATTGTAATGCAATTGCCCGTTCTGTATTTTGCTGGCGTCTAACAATTCTGTTACAAAGGATTGAAGACGCTGCACAGCCTGGCTGGCCTTGCTCGCATATAAATGCGGCGTTTCGTCTCCCTCCAGCGTAAGCTGCAGTAATTCAAGATAACCCTTAGCGGTAGTAAGCGGGGTTTTCATTTCGTGGCTGGCAATGCTGATAAACTCATCCTTCTGTTGTTCTTTTATTTTCTGGTCATGTATATCGGTACTGGTGCCCACCCACCGGATGATCTTTCCATCACTGTTTCTGTGAGGCTTTGCCCTGCTAAGCTGCCACCTGTATTCACCCGTGTGTTTCCTGAACCGGTGTTCCACAAAAAAATCTTCACCGGTAGCAACAGCCTGCGTCCACAACCGTATATTCTCTTCCCTGTCATCAGGATGTACGATCTGTATCCAGCCATCTTTTTGAATGTCTTCGTAGCTAAGACCAGAAAATTCATACACTGCATTATTAAAATAATTCAGGTTGCCTTGTTCATCGCCCGTCCAAATGTGCTGGGGCATTATATCTGCCAACAGGCGAAATCCTGCTTCACTTTGCGAAAGGTTTTGCAATGCTACTTTACTGCTATTGATATTGATGGCAGTACCAATAAAACCAGCAGGTTTGTCAGGATCACGGGGTACAGCATTGATCTGGAACCATTCATATCCGCCATTGGCTCCGTTCATTACCCGGAACTCAAAAGATACGGGCTGGTTGTTGGCCTGTCCCAGGCTGTTATATACGTTGGGTATATCTGCCGGGTGTACAAAAGCCTCCCAGGAATGTGCTGTGAGTTCACTGTAATGCTGAAGACCGAGATAAGTGAGTATTTCTTTATTGGCATAACTCACATACACATTTTCATCTGCCATCCATACCCACATAGGAGCATTATCTGCCAAGTGACGGAATCTTTCTTCACTTTCTTTGATCTCGTCTTCTGCTTTCTTACGCTGGGTAATATCCCTGAAATACCAGGCCCAGCCATATACAGTGCCGTTTTCATCCACCACCCGGTTACCATGCCGTTCAATAATGCGGCCGTCTATAAACTGCAGTTCGTCCCATGCTTTTTCACCAGGGTTGGCATAATAATAATTCACCCTTTCAATAAAAGCATCCGGATCTTTTACTTTTGTCATGGCCACCTGCAGGGCAGCAGCATCATCTTTCCGTTCCGTAATATCATCGGGTATGCCCCATATCGTTGCAAAATTTTTATTGTAAGTAAGCATGTTACCCTTTGTATCAACAATTAGGAAGCCATCGGGTACTGCTTCATTTTGAGCTTCCAGCAAGGCTTTCCGGTAAGCCAATGCCTGTTCCGCTTCTTTTTGCCGGGTAATATCCATGCTTACACCGGTAAGGGTAAGTGCTTCCCCGGACGGGCTGTAATAATAAAGGCCGGAAGATTTGATCCAGCGGATAGATTGATCATCTGCACGGGCAATGCGGTATTCCACTTCATAAAAAGAATGGTTTACGCTGGCTTCCTCTACTTTTTGAAAGGCTTTTGCTTTGTCTTCCGGTAAAATGATACTATGCCAGTCTTCATATAAAAGATCTGTCCGGTCGTCTTCGTATCCCCACATTCTTTTATGCAGTGGCGACCAGTCTAAAGTAAGCGAACGGAAATCAAGACACCAGGTGCCTACATTGGCTGACTCTGTTGCCAGTTTCAAATGACTGGCCATTCTTCTTACTGAATCTTCCTGTGCTTTTCTTTCCGTAATATCTCTTGAAATAGAAATAACCTGTGCCACCCCGTTTTCGTCTATGGTTACTGGTGAGATCAGCACATCCCACCATTTATTTTTTCCTTTGGGAGTTATGCATTTAGCAACAAACTGCTGTGTGTTGCCCTCCAGCGCCTGTTGAAATGCCAACCGAACCGTTTCCTTTTCGTCTTCTCCCCACAGATCCCACCAGCATTGTCCTTTTACCAGGTCAAAATCATCGATCTCCATCAGGCATTGCCCGGTGGTATTCATAAATTCAAGCCTGCCTTCAGCATCCAGTATTTTCAAACAGTCTGGACTGTTTTCGATAATGGCCGTGGAAAAAGAAATACTGGAACCTTCGTTGGCGCCGGGTTTGATTTTTTTCATTAACTGCATAAATAGCGATTACGCTTTGGTATAATTGGTTGCACAATTATAGTTTTTCTTTATAAAGATGGATCAATTGTAAGTTTTGCATGGGGAAAGATAGCCGAAAGGATACTGCATGTATTATCTTAACTATTCTGTGAAACCACTGTGGAAGATACCATAGCAATTTAAGCACCAGATTTGAACACAAAGCCAAGGGCTTTTTTAGACAGCTGCGGGTAACACAGGTAATAAAAGTTGAACTGCAATTCCACAGTCTGGGGAATTGGATACCCATTTTTATGGCCTGATTCAAGCATTAAATAGTTGCTCATTACTGTATAATTGAAACCAGTAATACCGGCCCCGTTTTATTTATCCATAATTTTTATCTTAAACAGGAATACATTTGACCTCAAATTATAAAAAAGTTTTCTTGTAATGAATGAAAATCTGTCGGCTTGCATTGAACCCACCGATGCCTGAACCACAGCGGCTGCAGGAAATGTTTACCAAACTCGGGAACATGTATAGCCAGCTAACACTGGACAGCGCTTTTTTCAAACAATTAAATGTCCCACACTATTGATGGCTGGTGATATGGACGCAGGTAATCCTCCACAACGGATGATACACACTGCACAAATGATTCCACATAGTCAGTTAGGAGTAATACCCAACAGTACACACGGTGTATTTTTAGAAAATTTTCCTGCTGTGTGGGCCTGTATACTGCCATTTATTAAATAATTTAACAGGATGAAAAGATGCTTTCTTATCCTAAGTACCGTGCTTTCGGTACAGTCATTTGCACAGCGCATCCAGCTTGATACCAGCAGGCTAGAGGCTGTACATGCATTGATGTCGATAGAAAAATTAATGGGTAGTGAAGTTGTAAAAGCGGTTAAAGATTCAACCATCAAAGCTTTTGACGAACCCACGTTTGTAAAGATCAAAGGGGTGGACTTTAAAAATGGCAGTATTGAAGTAAAAGTATTAAGCAGGCTGTTAAAAAATGCACCGGATTTTGCAAGGGGTTTTATTGGTGTGGCTTTCCGTGTGAACGACAGTAATACAAAGTATGAAAGTATCTACCTGCGCCCGCTCAATGCAAGGGTGGATGACCAGGTGCGGAGAAATCACTCCATCCAGTATTATTCTTACCCGCATTTTAAGTTTGACCGGCTGAGGAAAGAATCGCCGGAGCGGTATGAAGCTTATGCAGATTTGGAAATGAATAAATGGATCACCGTGCGGATTGTTGTGAAAGATACCCAGGCAAAACTATTTATCAATGATCACCTGCAACCGGCCTTGATTGTAAATGATCTAAAGCATGGGGCAGAGCTGTCGGGTGCAGTTGCATTGTGGGTAGAGGAAGGAACAGAAGGATATTTTAAAGACCTGAAGATAAATACCGAGTAGAGCGTATTTGCTTTTGCAATACAAGCCTAAAAACCTACTGAGCTACTTCCAGGTTGTGCCCGGCTGTTACAATTATCTCCGCCGCTGCAGCATTCACCCTCATACTCCGGCAGCTTGCCTGGCTGTTGATTAAAACAGTGCCTGCAGGAACCACCACATCCGTATAACGGTCAGGGATAGCTGCACAATTCCAGTTAGCTGCATTTTCCCAGGCATTATCCGTATTGCCATTCCAGGTACTCTCAAATTTTATTTTGAACTGGCGGCTGTAACGGCTGTTGTTTACCTTACACCGGTACTGGTATCCGTAAGCAGAAGTGGGCAGTTGCAAAGTGATCACAGAATCTGTTTGTCCTGTCATAGCTGCAAAACCATTACCGGTATTTTCTTCCCATTGGTAGCTGTTACCCCTTGCATCACTGGTGAGAGTAAAGTTGCCGGCACCCGGACAAAGCTTTTGGGAAACCTGGTTGGGCACTAAGGTGTTTAAATATTTCTCCAGCATGGTATAACCATCAACCCCAATAATATTTCTGTCATTCGCAAGGTTGGGGTTAAGGCCGTTTTCCATTTCCCATTCATCCGGCATGCCATCACGGTCGGTGTCATCTGCAGCAATGCAGTTTTCAAAAACAGGCCATCCGCCCACTGCCGATGGCGCATCTATGATACCCGGTCTTCCTGCAGTGCCGGTACCACTGGTTGTTCTTGTTCTTACTTCATTCATAATGCGTATGTCCACCGCATCTCTTTTAGGCAAAGCCGCACCTGCCCATGATAATACTGTATCAAACGCTGCTACTGCTGTTTGAATAGTAATAGGTTGCCCAATAGTAAAAGCAGTATCACTTCTGGAAGAGTCCCTGCTGGTAAGCGGTATATTGGCAAAATCAACTGCGAGCCAGTTATCGGCTGTCCTTGCCGGGTTGTTTTCAATGATATTTCCCTGCACATGAAAACGGCCCACACCTCTTGCTTCCGAAGAATAATCTGGCCGCACCAGTTTGTGTGTGCCGGGTGTAGCCGGCCCCGGTTTAAAATAATTATTTAGTTCATTGAGTCTTGCTATGCCGCCATTTACTTCCACATCACCACCATAAGTAGCACTGGAAGTACCCCAGTTATAATTTACATTGTTGGCATACTCTACCAATGCTAAAGTATCATGCGCCCTGGCACCGCCAAACCTGGGCGTCCGGTTGTTTTGATGCGCAATTAAATTATGATGATAGCTGGCAAACTGTCCGCCCCATACACCACCATATCCACGAACCCCCTTGCTGTGAAAGGCATTGTACAAACCTTCGCTTGCAATACACCACTGCACCGTTGTATATTTATTATCATAAATAGCCAGGCATTCTTCATTGGCCCAGCTCATAGAACAATGATCAATGATCACATTCTCATAATTCTCCACATCCAGCCCATAGGTAACAAATGCACTGGTGCCCATACCATTGCTGTCGAGCGGTACACCCGGCCGGAAACGCATATACCTTACGATCACATTTTTTCTTCTTGGCCCCCAATAAAAAAGCTGGCTGGTGGTAGCACCGTTGAGCAATACCGAACGGCCGGTGATACAAATGCCATCGCAGGGAGCCGTTTGGCCTGCAATGGTAAGGTTGTCTCTCTTTATCCGGAGATCAGATTTTAAGTTGATATTTCCTGATACGCTAAACACCACCGTTAGTGGCTGGTAAACGGTGACAGGAAAATTTGGATTGGCTGAATCTTTAAAAACATAAATGGTGTCAATGTACTGGTCAAGCGCCCAGCGGAGGCTACCCATGCCGGTATCGTTAAGATTGGTTACTGCCACCACATACCCGCCACGGCCCCCGGTTGAAAATTTACCATAACCTTCAGCACCGGGAAAAGCAAGTTGCTGTGAATGCATCGTGGATATAGAAAATATTAAAATAGAAAAAATGAAAATGAATTGTTTCATACCGGCAGCTTTTTTTTGACATTTTAAATTTCGTGAAAACTGCCGGTGATTGACGAAAATCAGGCATGGATTACAGTTTTAATTACGGAAACGTTGCCGGAATTATATAAAGCTTTTCTCATGTTGTTAAATGCTGCACCTGGCAGAACCCTTTATGGCAAAGGGTTTCACAATGCTTTATCACGTATTCTTTAACAACTTAAAAAATTCTGGCACAATTTTCAGCTTATATACTGCATCAGGCGAACACAATTATTCAATAATTAAAATCAAACGTTATGAAAAGAATTTTAGGAATCGTAGCCATTGCAGGTACATTGGTAGCATGCAAAGGAAATAAAACAAACACAACAGCTACTACGCTGGTGTTATCTGCCGCCGACTCTGCTAAGATGAAAGAATTTGAACAGTGGAAAGACAAGAAAGAGCAGTCAGAAAAAACGACAGTTATTTACAGGGATAAACCTGCAGCCAAAACAGATAATATACCTGCAACCAGTACAGAATATACAACCACAGCCGATAATGCAAATACAACAGAAGCTGCACCAGTCACTGAAAAAAAGAAAGGCTGGAGTAAAGCAGCGAAAGGTGCTGTGATTGGTGGCGTAACCGGCGCCGCAGCGGGTGCCATTATTACTAAGAAAAACAGGGCAGCCGGCGCCGTTATTGGTGGTGCAGTAGGAGCTGGTGTTGGCTATGGCATTGGCCGTGCAAAGGATAGAAAAGACGGCCGCTATTAAAATTGAAAGATCCATTGAAGACGATTATATACAGCAGGGTTTATTATATGAAAACATTCATTGATAGACCCTGCTTTTTTTACAAAGGGTATTTGTCAACCTCCTTACAATTAAAATCTTGCTTGTGACCAGCTTTTATATTATTCTGGTTTCCGTTATGTTGACGGGTGCTGTTATTGGCTACCTTGCAGGTGCTGTAAGAATTGTCGTGGCATGTGTCAAAATAGCCATTGCATTTGTAACGGTGCATTTTCTTTTTGAACCACTGGCCCGGTGGCTTATCAGTTTCGGTACGTTGCAGTCTTTGTATGCCTATACCCTTTCTATATCTGCCATTGTTATTTTTTCCTTTATTGTATCAGCCTTGCTGGCAAGACCATTAACTAAATTCATTGCTGGTACACACAGAAATATATTCAACAGGGTAGTTGGTTTGCTAATTGTTACTGCAATGAGTGCGGTTGCCTGTTTGTTTTTTATTCAATATCATAGTACGGTTGTTATGCCCAGGGCATTGTCGGATGAACTTGATCAGACTGGTATCGCCCTGGTAGTGGAGGAAAGAGTTAATGTGGTTACAAATAAATTAATCTCTTTTTCGGAACAGCAACCCGTGCAGGTAATGGCAGTAAAAGAGATGGACCCGGTAAAAAAGGAAGGAGTTATCTTATCCTTTTCTACTACCAATTATACAGTGCGGCCTCAATTAGAATCTGACATGCTGCAATTGGTAAATAAAGAAAGAATAAAAAGAGGTTTGCGGTCATTAATATATGACAGCAGTCTTACAAAAGCAGCAAGACTGCACTCGGCCGATATGCTGGCAAGAGGTTATTTCTCTCACAATACACCGGAAGGCATCGATCCCTTTCAACGGCTCCATAAATTGAATATACATTACCGTTATGCTGGCGAAAACCTGGCACTGGCTCCAACCTTGCTGCAGGCCCATGAAGGGCTGATGAAATCACCTGGACACAAAGCCAATATCCTGCATCCTTCGTACGGGAGGATGGGCATAGGGGTTTTAGATGCCGGTATTTACGGGTTGATGATAACGCAGGAATTCCGTGACTGACTCATTGAACGACCTGTTTAGCCAGGCACTTTCTATCAATTTACTTCGCCTTTTAGGGCAGAAATACAGGCCAGAAGTTGTATTTTGCAGTTAATAACTTAACTATTATGAAGAAAATTGTAGCGCTTGTGTTAACGGCTGTTGTCAGCCTCAGCTGTTTTGCCCAGGTACGTATCAGCCAGGTATATGGCGGCGGAGGAAATTCCGGTGCCACGTTTAACCAGGATTATGTAGAACTTTATAACGCAGGTGCCTCTGCTGTGTCGTTAGACGGCTGGAGTCTGCAGTACGCTTCTGCTGCCGGGCCTGGTGGAAACGGAGACTGGGGGGTAGATTCTTTTGCCAATGGCACCAGTATAGGAGCGGGGCAATATTTTTTAGTAGCATTGGCTACCGGTGCAACGGGTACCGCTTTGCCAGCGCCGGATAATACCAACACTTTTATTAACCTGGCAGCCACTGCAGGTAAAGTAGCCGTTGTTTCCTCGCAAACTCCCTTAAATGGAACAACAGCCTGTTCAGATGGATCGGTTGTTGACCTGGTTGGCTATGGATCTACTGCTACCTGTTTTGAAGGAGCAGCAGCCAATACCAGCGGACTCACCAGCACCGAAGCCATGTTTAGAAGAGATAATGGCTGTATTGATTTTAATAATAACAATGTTGATTTTTTAATAGCAGATGCCAGCCCAAGAAATAGTGCAACGCCGGCCAATGTGTGTACAAATGATCCGCTGGTGATCACCACAGATGTTTCCGGTTTACTCACTACCGTGGGTACTGCATCAGCAGAAGGATCTTTTACTATTTATGCGGTTAATCTCAGTGGCGGGCCGGGTAACCTTACCGTGACCCCTGCCAGCGCAAATATCGAAGTGGCCACCACCAGTGGCGGACCTTATAGCAGTTCAGTGAACATTCCTTTTGCATCTGCAGCGCCCATCACAGTTACTGTTTTTGCCAGGATTGCAGCCGGGGCTCCATTGGGTGCAGTAAATGATGATGTAGCCATCACGGGTGGCGGGTCAGCAGGTGATGCAGCCAGTGTTACCGGTAATGTACTGGTAGCGGAACCAACCGTGCAGGCAAGCAATATTGTAACCAGTAATATAACGGATACCAGTATGACCATTAACTGGACCAACGGCAACGGGGGCAACAGGATCGTAGTGATGCATGCTGCTTCTTCTTCAACAGTGGTACCTGCCGACAGCCGCAGTTATGCCGCATCGTTAGACTACAGGACTGCACCTTCTATTGGCTCTGGAAA
>JAKQJG010000219.1 GCA_029561305.1 Bacteroidota bacterium
TGAACATCAACAGAAATAACTACGAGGAGTATTTTTTACTGTACACAGATAATGAATTGTCTGAGGCGGAAAGAAAAATGGTAGACGCTTTTGTGGCCGCCAATCCTGACTTACAGGAAGAACTGCTGATGCTGCAGCAGAGTGTGGTTAAGCCAATGGAGGTTGATTTTCCCGGCAAAGCAGGATTATTAAAACCCGAAACCATCGATACGGCTACACAAGAAAAATTATTGCTGCTGCTGGATAATGAATTAAAAGGAAAAGAAAAAGCAGCGGCGCAATCCTTGATACAATATAACAATGCTGTAAAACAGGAATGGGAAATATTACAGCAAACAAAATTTACGGCGGCTGATACCATTATTTTTAACGACAAGCCATTGTTATATAAAAAAGAAGCAGGAAAAGTGGTTGCCGTCAAATGGTGGCGGATGGCTGCTGCAGCCATGCTGATCGGTTTTGGCCTATGGGGTACTGTTAGTTATTTAAACACTACAAAGCAAGAGCCAGGTGCAGGTGTAACAGCCGGGGTACAGGTAAAAAGTGAAACTGGCAATAACGCAAAAACGGGATTGGCCAATGAAGACAGCAGCAAAACAGTTGCGGCTGATCAAACAACCAGCATTGTAAACACGGTAAATGAGAAAATTGAAAATGCAGACAATGATGTTGCAAATCAACAACAGCCTGCAGTAAAAAATATAATAGTACAGCCGAAGCAAAAGCCTGTTCAGCCGGGTAATATAAACAATACAGCAGGCATAGAACAGGAGGAAAAAGAAAATAATAAAAAGCTTTTAGAAAGAATTAACAATGAGGACCGTAACAAAGAAATATATGTAGCCGTACAACCTGAAACAATAAGTAACATACCTGAAAGTATCATTGATAACTCTTCTGCAGTTAAAAATACAATCGCCATCAATACTTCTGTTAAAAACGACACCGGTGATAATGAAACATTCGTTTTTGATGAAGAGGAAGACAAGCCAAGAAAAACAAAGCTGGGTGGTTTTTTTAAAAGAGTAAAAAGGGTACTGGAGAGAAAAACAAAAATCAAAACAGGCAATGATGATGAAGTGCGGATCGCAAATATGTCTTTTGCTATGCAGTGATCCCGTCTGCCGCCTGTGTAATCATTAAACTTATAGAAAGATGAAACAGCTATTTACTTTTATAGCAAT